>JBKCXA010000983.1:0-5132 GCA_046316935.1 Prosthecobacter sp. | reverse complement strand
GATGACCGGCGAGAACAAGGCCGTGCCGCGACCGCCGGGCTGTGCGCCGTTGTTGTCGTTGTCCTCCGCATTGTCCGCGATGTCCGGCACGCCGCCGGTGAGGAAGTGCGTGGAGGGCGGTGTGACCTTCACATAATAGTTACCGGGATCGAGGTTGGTGAAGTTGTAGGCCCCGGTGGCCGTGGTGGTGATCGTGGAGCCGATCTTCGTATCCGCATTCCCCCCCGTGCCGCCGATGGCATTGTCCGCGCCGGGGCTGAAAAGTTCCACCTGGGCTCCCGCGAGGCCGCTTTCTCCGGTGTCCTTCACCCCATCATTGTCGAGGTCATCCCACACGAGGTTACCGATGGAAACGGTCGGGCAGGTGAAGTCCCCCAGGATGCCCACGTCATCAATCAAAGTCACCGGGATGAGATAAGGGTCATAGCCATGCTCATAGTAGGAGTAGAGTTCGAACATGATCTTGCGGTTCGCATACTTCGCCGTGGTGGCATTGATGGCGGTATGCAGCGTGCTCAAGTCCCACCAAAAGGTGCGGAACTGGTTCTGGTTGGCGCTTTGCATCGCCCCGTAATAGATCGCGTTCACATCCTGGGTGCTGCCCGTCCAGCGCTGCACCACACCCGCGTCGTTCGTGTAGTAGGCGTAAAGACGCACGTATCGAGCGCCCAGCGTGCCATCGTTCACCATGTCCTCCTTCAGCCAGCGCAGCAGGTCCACTTTGAATGAGCGCAGCGTGCCCGTGGCCGTGGGGCGGAAGGTGGTGGAGAACTGCAGGGCCGCCGTCTCGCCTGTTGAGGAGTAAGCCGCAGGAGGGATGGAACCTGTGTTGGTGGTTGGCTTCACTCCGAAATGCCACTGGGCCGAGCTCCCGGTGCCATCGACGACATGCAGCAGGCTGTTCCGCGTGGCGAGGTAGTTGTCGCCGACATCCCAGCCCGAGAAGCAGCGCATCTTCCCTGCTGTGGCACGATCGGGCGTGATCGGGTTCAGGCTGCCCGCCACCGTTCCTTCGGCGTGGTTGCTGAAACCCAAATTCCCCCTTTCATCAAATCCCCAGGTTCCCTCCGCCAGGCAGGCAGACATCACATCGGGGCCGAGCGCCACGTCACGGCTGGGATCGTTGTCGAACGTGTAGAGCGCCAGGGTAGCTCCGGGTGCCGTGGCCGGGGCCGCGCCGATCACCAAGGTGAAAGCCCTGTCCGTATTCGCCGATCCCGTGGCCCGCAGGGTAAAAGTGAAGGTGCCAGCCGCGGTCGGCAGGCCCACGAGGTTCCCCGAACTCAAAGAGACACCACCAGGCAAAGTGCCGCTCACCAACGAGTAAGTATGAGAGGCCACATTGCCACTGCCCGCCTGCAAACGCTGGAAATAAGGCACGCTCACATTGCCTCCTGGCAGGCTCGCAGGCGTCACCCAGGCCGTGGCACCCGTCACCGCCGTGTCCGCGAGCAACTTCACATCGTCGATGTTGATCTTGTTGCTGGCGCTGGTGCTGCCCCAGAACTGCAGTTCAAGCAAGAAGGTTCTGCCGCTCATCGCCGTGCCCGTGGGCAGCGTGTCACCGGTTGATCCAGTGCCCGCGATAGTCACATTTATAGGTCCAGTCCAAGTCGTGGTGCTGGCGGCAGCGGTAAGATTCACCGTCGGCGAGTAGCGGCGGCGGAAGGCGGTTCCGTCAAACCACGTCAAACACGCCCTCACGTTGTTCGGCGAGGTGCTCGAAGGCCGCTGGTAGCGCAACTGCGCCGCCAGCGCCGAGAGGGTGAAGGAGCTGTTCGGCCCCAAGGTAAAGCGTGTCCACAAGGTGGGACCCACCAGCGTCGGATTCAGGTTGGTGCGCGTGCCGCTGGCCCATGAACCGGAGCCGCTCTCGCTCGTGGGCCAGTTGTTGTATTCCATGAACCCCGTCGTATTGCCGCTCGTGTTGAATCTCGGCACCGAGGTCATCTGGTTACCGGTGAGCATCAGTGGGTTGCCGGGCACCACGTTGTTGTGACGTGTGGAAGGCGTGAGCACTGGCGTGCTGGTCGTGCCGAAGTTGTAGTCCAGCACCGTCACGCTTTGCGCCAAAGCGCCCCCGCTGGCAGCCAGTGCTGCCATGCCGATGAGGAGGTGACGGAGGAGTCTTCGCATGGAAGAAATCAGCGGTTCAGGGCGGTGATGGGCATGTTGAAAGGTTGGTCAGCACGAGAGACGGCCATCCGTCGGGGAAGGCAGTCGAGGTGGGGACAAGATGGAAGCATGGAATTTATATAAATTATACTCGATTCTATTTTTATCGAGCCTGGAATCAACAACTTTGTCCTTAAAATTATGGAAAAGTTAATGAAGTGGCTCATGGCCTGCATTTCTCACACTGGCGGTGCTGTAGGCCGCCTCTGCGAGGCGGAAAGCCAGGTCACAGACCTGGCCTACAGGCCACAGGCTGACACGCTGCCTGGAGAGAGTGTGAGAAATGCGGGCTAGCTCACTCCTGCTCTTTTTGGACTTCCGATCCGCTTCCCTTCACCGGCGACGGCGACGCAGTCCCACCCACCCGGCCAGCCCGAGCAAAACCAGCCCCGCAGGCTCCGGCACCGCGGCGGTTTGCAGGTCAAAACTGCCCGGCAGGGCGGTGTAGAGGCCGTCACCGCGGAGGTCGTTTGCTCCGCCCCAGACCACGCGGTCAGCACTGTTCAGTTCCCAGACCACTGGGGTCAGGTTCAGCAGGTCCGAGGCCGGAAAAGTCCAGGTGGTGCCGCCGACGAGCGCCCACTCGCTCGTGGGAGCCACGGTTTTGCTGTCATATACCCACAAAAAGGCCTGGGTGCCCGCGGTGAAGGCATAGCTCGCCAGAGGCGGAGACTCGCTCGAAAGCTGCCCGCCGAGCACCGTGGTATCCTTTGTGAAGTATTGCAGCCCCGGCTCCCAGCCATTGCCCAGCAGCGGTTCAAAGGTCGCCTGCCCAAAGGCACGCCAGCGGGTGCTCCATTCCCCGTAATTCGTCGCGTCCGGCGTGAACCCGGCCTCGAAAGCGCCCAACTCAAAGGTGAACGAGTCATCCAGCGAGAAGCCGCTGCTGTTGAGCAGATCATCCCCGATGCCGCTGCGCCACGAAATCGTCCTCGCGGAGGCCGAGACGGTCAAAAAGGCAAAAAGGAAGGCGAGGAGCTTCTTCATGGCGTCGGAGATTGTTGCGTCCAGGTGGCATTTCCGGCACGGCTGATGACAAACGCGGCCCGCCAGGCATCGAAGAGCGGTTCCAGGCCGGAATCGACCAGATCAGCATCGCCCATCTTGTCCCAGAACTGGCTGCCAGTGAAATCCATGAAGGTGTAGCTCGTGTAAGCCTCCAGGCTTTCCACATCCCCACGCCAGACATGAATGCG
Source organism: Prosthecobacter sp. (assembly GCA_046316935.1). Taxonomy (GTDB): domain Bacteria; phylum Verrucomicrobiota; class Verrucomicrobiia; order Verrucomicrobiales; family Verrucomicrobiaceae; genus Prosthecobacter. The sequence continues at coordinate 1,761 of JBKCXA010000983.1, read as the reverse complement.
ATCGGCCTTCGAGGCATCGGGATCCGCCTTGAAGCCCGCCAGCGTGGTCATGCCGCGGTCCAGCGGACTCATCGGCACGGCCCAGCCAGCACCGACAAGATTCATCCCGGCACGCAGCGGGCACACAAAGGCATTCGTGCGGGCCACACCGGCCTGCGGCAGCGTCACCGGCGTGCCGCGAGCATGCAGGAAGACCCCTTCCGCCGCATCCACCACGCGACCGTTTTGACTCGTGAGCCTCGCATCCCCGCTCAGCACCCACTTCGGCGAACCGCTGTTGGTGAAGAGCCAGAACTCACGCAGCAGCCCCGTGGCCCGATCCAGCGTGATGACGCGGTCCGCCAGGTTTTGCGAGGTGTTTGAGCTGAAGCGGCTCACCGGGAAAAGATCGTTGAAGGTCCAGTGTGCCCGGATCGCGATCAAATCGCCCTGAAGCGTGATCGGCAGCGTCGCCATCGTGTTGCGGGCGTTGCTCAAATCCATGCGCAGCATCGTCGCGGTGCTTTGCGCCTCATCAATGTCCCAGCGATGACCCTCATGATCACCGCCGATGACCTCGATGTAGTAGCTTTTGCCATCCACGAAATAAGGAGCCAGCGAGCCTGTGCCCACCGCCGTGGTCAGATCGAGCGTCGAACCGGTGATGACACCATCCACCGAGCCGGTGAAGACATCTTTGCGCACCAGCGGCATGCAGAAAGTCTGTGGACGCTGCGGCAGCGAGCGACGCTTCCAGCTCCACACCGGCGTCACCGCCTCGGCTTCCGGCGTGCCGTTCTCATCGGCATCCAAAGCCACTCGCAGGCGCACCTCGCCGCCATCCAGGCCGGTGAGCAGTGAATCCGCTTCGATGTTCGCCAGGCGCACCTCTTCGAGACCACCGGCCTTCGGTGTGACCACCGGCGTGATCGTCAATGCCGTCCACACACTCGCCAGATTCGCTTCCACAGCATAGATCAGACCCTGCACACCACCTGAACGACGGCAAACCACCGCATCCAGCGTGCCTGCCACCGTGCGTTCGATGTAGAAACCGGGGAACTGCGGATCTTCGACGCTGCTGCCGCCATTCTGACCGAGGGCGAATTCCATCAGGTTCGAATTGCGGTCACCGTCCGGATTGTCGTTCGCACCGTTTTGGCCGTTGAGACCATTCTCCGTCTGCCACAGGGCAAAGCTGCGCGGCAGCGCATTCGTGAAGCCAAGGTCCATTGTGAGATCCGTGAAGGGATCGCGATCATCATCGGTGCCGTTGTCCAGGCCCGTCTCGCCCGTGGTGCTCGTCGGAGCGGTGCCGATGGCCAGCGTGAAGTCCGCCGTGCGCACGCCCGTCACACGAGGATCGGCCACGTCGATGCCATCTTCGCTGATGTTGTCATCGCCCGGCGCAGATCCTGCCATCGACTTCATGCCGCCGAGCGGAGCCGTGCTGGCAAACATCGCCGCGGGGATTTCGAGGTAGTAAGTGCCCGGCACCACGTCCGCGAAGCCGTAGATGCCATTGCTGTTTGTCGAAGTGCTGCCCACTGTGGCACCGGCGGAGGTTTTCAGGTTCACCGTCACACTCGCCACGCCCTCGCCGCCATCGGCGAAGCCGTTCGAGTTGCGGTCGATGAAGACCAGATTGCCCACGCTCGTGCCAGCAGGTGCCGGGTCCGTGGTGAAGGTAATGCTCACCGAGGCCGTGCAGCCACGCGAATCCGTGGCACGGATGCTGAAGGTCACCGTGCCCGGCGTCGTCGGCGTGCCGGAGATCAAGCC
>JBKCXA010000982.1:0-6996 GCA_046316935.1 Prosthecobacter sp. | reverse complement strand
CGCTGACGGACGACGGCCTTGCAGGCCGAATGACGAAATCAGAATGACGAAGGTTACTTCGTGACGATGTCGTCGGGCGTGTGCAGCTTTTTATCGGGACCGGCGGAGCGGATTTCGGTCTCGAGGGCGGAGTTGGAATGGAAGAAGTAGGGGGTGCCCCAGGTGTCAATGAGCTCGCCGTTTTCGCTGAGGCGGGCGTTCTGCGGGAGGTAGTTGGCGCGGGCTTGATTGCCTCCGCGAAGCGCTTGGACGATTTCAGCGTTGGTGCCGGTCGGATTGCCGCCGAAGCGCTGGCCGTAATTGCGGAACTGGAGGGCGATTTCTTCGGCTTCCTGTCGCTGGGGGCTGTTCTGAATGCTCTCGAAGTAGTCTGGCGGGGGCTGCACAGGCTTGGGCGGCGGGGCTTCGATGCGAACGGGAGCTTTGGGAGGTGGCGGGGCTTCCATGACTGCCTGGACCTGCACCGGATTGGTGAGGGGAGTAGGAGTCTCGTCGGCCTTTTTGGGGGCCGAGGTGGCCTTAGGAGTGGGTTTGGGGCTTTCCGCAGGTGTTTGGGGCGCTGGACGACCGAACCACCAAATGACGGCGGCGAGGGAGAGGAGGATGAGAAGGCTCCAGGGGCTTTTTTTCATGGTGGAGCGGGCTGGGGGAGATCGCTCGAATACGACGGATATGTCTGATCGGTCTGCACAGACGGATCGATTGGACTGAGGCTAGATGCCTCTTGGATGGCTCCTTTTTGTCCTGTGAAACTCACGCGGGCTTCATGAAGCCGAGGTAGTTTCCGGCGAAGGTGGAGGGGAAGCGGCCGAGGTTGGGGAGGACAGAATTGATGTCGCTCTGGGCGAGGCCATACCACTTGGCGAGGGTGGCGGTGTGCTCATCGACAGCGGTGGTGGGGATCCAGCGGCCGGTGCCGGTGTCGTCCGGGCCACTGAGGGCGAAGTTTTGCAGGGTGCCGACCATTTTACCGCCATCGACGCCGCCACCGACGATGATGTGATGGCTGCCCCAACCGTGGTCGGAGCCTTGGGAATTGGTGGGGAGGGTGCGGGAGAAATCGGAAGCGGTGAACTGGGTGACTTTGTCATCAAGACCGAGCTGGACCATGGCGCGCTGGAAGGCGAACATGGCCTGGCTGACCTGGCTGAGCAGGCCGTAGTGGGTGCCGCCGGCGTTGGTGGGCTGGTTGGTGAAGCCGTTGCCATCCACCTGGGCGGTGTGGGTGTCGAAGCCACCAAGGGAGCAGTAGAAGATCTGGCGCTTCATATTGAAGCCGGACGGGCCGCTGGCAGCGATGAGGCGGGCGATCATCTTGAGCTGGATGCCGAGCGTGGTGTTGGGGAAGCCACCGAGGCCGTCAGCGAAGGCTCCGCCGAGAGCCGGATTGTAGATGCCGGTGAGGCCGGTGTTCCATTTGAAGTTCTGGCCCGCTCCGAAGCCGGTAACCTGCTGAGCATTGGTGTAGCCGCCGGAGGGACTGTCTGTCGGGTCGCGGGTGGCGGCGATGTTGTTGTTGAGGAGGTCGCCGGTGAAGAGGGCATTGTCGAGGACACCGGCGTAGGCCTGGCGCTGGATGTTGGAGTGGGACAGGTCGAGGATGCTCTGCATGGCCTTCTGGCGGGCACCATTGATGCCCATGAGGCCGCCGCCTGTACCAGCGCTGTTGAGGATGAGGGCTCCATTCGTGGAGACGTGGTATTGGGAGACGACGTTGCCGATTTGCAGGGTGTTGGCACCGTTGAGGGAGACGGACATGGAGATCTGTCCGGAGGGATTGGCGATGGAGTTGAAAATATCGGCGACACGACCGCCCCAGCCGGTGGCAGGAGGGGCATCCGGGATGGAAGTCTGCCACTGGGTGACCTGGTCACTGTGCGAGAAGAGCTGCGGCGGACGGTAGGCGGCGAGGCCGGAATTGTACTGCGCCTTGGTAGTGGGGCGGACGAGGGTGCCGACGTTTTGAACGATGGCGAGTTTCTTCTCGCCAAAGAGGGTTTGGAGACCGGCGCAGCCGGGATGAAAGCCGTAGGTGCGGCCCTGGTAGTTGTAGGCAGGATCGCTGCCGTTTGGCCCGGTGCGCAGGGTGAGCAGGGAGGACTGCGGGAGGACGAGATTGCCGCGGGTGGCGGCGTATTGGGCGTAGGTGGTGTTGTCGGTGGGGACGATCCAGTTGTTGGCGTCGTTTCCGCCAGCGAGGAAGACGCAGACGAGGGCCTTGTAGTCGGTGGGCGGGTCCGCGGCGAGCAGCGTATTCATGAGCCGCATGTCACGGATGGTGCTGGCACCTGCCACGGCACCGCCGAGGAGGGCGGAGCGCCGGAGGAAACTGCGACGGGTGATGATGTTGGGGGCCGAGTTTGTGTTCATGGCGGTGGGTGCGGTGAAAATTAACGCTGAATGGTGAAATCCGGGCTGGTGAGGATGAGGTGCAGGATCGCGCGGATGCGGTCGCGGCGCTCCGAGGCCCCCGGCGTGGTAGTGCCTTGGTTGTAGATGATCTGGGAGGCGTGGGCGTTGGTGAGGCCGGAGGCGTTTGGCGCGGCGGTGCAGTTGACTCCGGTGACGGTAAAGGTGTTTGTTCCGGTGACGGTGATGACGCGGGCGGTGGAGGTGCTGTTCAGGGTCTGCGAGAATGTTCCATTGGTGACACCGCTGATGCAGACGCTCTGGCCAGTGGTATAGCCATGCGGGACCGCAGTTGTGACTGTGCAGGGACTCGTAGCGGCGATGGAGCTGATCTGGAGGCCGAGAAGGTTCCGGATGGTAGTCCTGGCGCTGGTGCTCAGATTGGCCTGGAGGAGCCTGTCGAACTGGTTGATGAGTTCGGCGGTGTTTTGATTGTGCGTCCAGGGCACCCCGGTGTTGGTGGGAGGGCCGAGGTTGAGGTTGGTGGCATTTCCAGTGATCCAAGGTGAGTAATCCAAGGTGAGGGCACCATTACCTGAAGCAAAGCTGCTGAAGCCGTTGGTGGTGCTGCCATTAAAGACGCCGTCGTAGAGGTAGTTGGCCTGGCGGATGACGCTGGTCTCAGCGGTGAGCTGGAACTCAGGGGTGGTGATGCCTTGGGAGGCGAGGAGACCAGGGAATTTGTAGTCTGGCAGGAAGAAGTTGAAAACCGTGTCCGCATTGACCGGGGACTGATCGAGCGTGCCATCGGTATTGCCGAGCTGGAAGGAACTGGAGCGTGAATTGATGGTGCCGCTGCGGGTGAGGGGCTGGGAGAGCAGCGGGAACTGATACACGCTGTTGTTGCCCTGGCTGTTGCTCCATCCGGGGGTGGCACTGGATATGAGGAAGGTGTAGGTCTTCAGATCGACGACGGTGTCCACGGTGACGACCTGGTCGATGGGTGCCGGGGTGGCCTGAGTGCCAAAAACATTGAGCTGGACCTGATCCCCGACTTTGAGGTGGTGGTCCTCCTCAGTGCGCATGGTGACACGGCGGTCATTGGGCGCAGCCAAGCCGGAGGCGGCGATGGTCATGCTGCCGGGCCTGAAGCGGGGGATCATGCAGTTCCCCGAGCGGGCGGTGCCGGAACTGGCGACGGGGATGGTGAAGGTGTTGCCGTTGTCGCCATTGTTGGCCGTTTCATTGTGCGTGATGGTGTACACCTGGCCGTCGATAGTGGAGGCAGCATTGGTGAGGACGTCCGCATTACCGGAGGTGAAGTCCATGAAGACACTATTGCCGCTCTGCAGCCAGTGATTGCCCATGGAGACGGTGCAGACGGTGGAGTTTGCCGGGATGCTGTAGGTGCCAGTGGCGTAGTTCGTGGCCTGAATGGTAAAGGTGTCCGCATCGACGACGGTGACGGCGTAGGTGCCGGTCCACGGCGCGGGGATGCCGGCAGTCTGGTTCGCGGCACTGGCGGTGAACTCCAGCATGACGGTGTTCCCAGTGGCGAGCTTGTGCGGTTTGGCGACCGGAGGAACGGCACCATTCGTGGTGTCGATGGTGATGGTGCGGGTGCCAGTCTGGCTGTAGGTGCCGGCGTAGGTGTCCGGACGGAAGGCACGGCCGGCGGCGGCGACGCGGAGCAAGGGTTCACGCTGCTTGCCATAGGCAGGCTTAGCCGCCTCGGTGCTGCTGCGAGCTTCGTAATCGAGCAGCACGGCCTTGATGACGGCCTGCATGTCCCCGCGGACGCCAGCACCGTTGTTGTTAAACCTCTGCACGACGCGGTAGAGGTAATCACGCGAGGGATGGCTGGTGACCATGCGCTGGATGAGCTGGCGGCAGATGAAGGGGCCGGTGTTCGGGTGGTCGAAGAGCTGCTGGTGGGCAGCATGCAGCTCCTGGGCGGGCAGGTCCATGTAGGGCTGCTGCCAGATGTGCGTGCTGTTATGCGTGGCGATGGGATCCAGAGGCTGGCCACCGAGGGTGGCGATACCGGGGAAGACCTCGTTGTTCAGCACGCGCTTTGGCCCGGTGTAGTGGCGGGCGGGCACTTCGCGCATGAGGCCGATCCAGTTCGCCGGTGCAAACAATCCGGTGCGGTAGGGGCCGCTATAACCGTCCGTCCAGCCCGTGAAGACATGCGAATAACCGACGATCTCACGCTGCGTGTAGGTGTCGATCGGGGTGTTTTTGGCGCTGAGCATCAGGGTGCCATCCGGCCACACCCGATAGAGGCCCACGGAGAATAGCTGCTTGATCTCGCGGGCGTAGTTTTCGTTCGGGATGCGGCCTAGGGCGGGGTCCGGCTTGTCGTTGTTCTTCATGTCGAGGTAGCGGCCCATGGCAGGGGTGAGCGTGGTGGTCTCGAGGATGTCGTAGAAGTTGCCAAAGGCCCCTTGATTGAGCTTGTCGTAGAAGAACGCGATGGCCTCACCGCGGTTGTCGAGCGGTCCCTGGCCGGAGATGACGTGGATCTGGCTGAGGGCGAAGGCCACGCGCTGGCGGAGCTGGTCATCGTTTGCGACGCTGTTGCGCCACCAAGAGTTGAAGAAGAGGGATTCATCGAGCTGGCTGCCGCCTTGGGCATCCGCGCGGCGGGTGCGGAAGACCTCGGAGAGTGTCTCGGAGGCAGGTTTGGCAAATTGGTGGTCGATCCAGGTCTCGTAGCGGCTCGCGGGATACAAGCCGCTGCTGCTGGTGGCCGCGAGGCCCTTCAGCTCGGTGATGTCCGCGATGCTAGCTCCAAAGCTGGCCTGGGCGAGGAAGCGGGCCGCGCCAGCGTCGGTATTGCTGTCGTCCGTCCATGCGGGCGGAGCGGGCGGCGGGGTGAAGGTGCGGGAGCCGTTGGCGAGCGTGAAGTTGCCGCGGATTTCGCCCGCGCCGTTGAGGGCGGTGTGCAAGTTGATGTAAGCCTTGCCCTGCTTGATGAGTTCGCGAACATCAGCGAGCGTGAGCGTGCCGGCCGCAGCGAGATTCCATTTGTGGTAGAGGAAGCTGCCATTCGGCGCGAACTGCGGGCCATCGCCTGCGAGGGGCTCAGCACCGTCATAGATGATGGATGAGGGTTTGCCGAGGTAGGGATCGGAATGCACATGCCAGTCCGTGGGGTCGATGACGCCGTTGGGGGCGGATGTTCCGTCCGCTGCGACGACCTCCATGCCACCAGGGCCGTCCTGCGTGCCGGTGAGGCCGTTGTAGGTCACGCGAATCTCGGCGATGGTTTCCGCCTCGTTGATGAGCAGCGTGGCGGTGCCCACGCCCTTGGGTTTCGTGCCAGGAGTCACGCCCACCGCGCCATTTTCGGCGAGAAGGGTGGCCACATAGAGTGTCCCAGAGGAGCTTCCAGGAGCAGGAGGCACATAGGGGCTGAGCACAAAACCGGGCACAACCCCGCTCGCGGCCGTGGTGGACTCGCCAGGCTTCGACCAGCCGAGGGAGAGGCTGTCGCTGCCGGTGGCGGATTTGTGAAGGATTTCAAAGTAGTAGCGATGACCCTGCTCAAGGGCCATCCAGGGTGATTTGGCCGTCACACCGCCGCTGACAGTCGCCCGCTTGAGGCTGTTGATGGTGTCATCGTCGTTGGAAAGCCAGAATTCGGCGGAATCGGTCGCATTGAGCCAGAAGTAGTAATTTCCGGTCACTGGAGCGGTGATGTAGCCACGGATCCGGGCACCAAAATCGTCTGCGGCATCGCTCGGGGCCTGGAGGGAGTTCAAGGTGCTCGTGGAGGCCGGATTGGTCGTCACCGGGATGCTGGAGATGGCCGTGCCGGCGATGCCAGTCCAGAGCTCGCGGGTCACATTGCCGCCAGTGTCCTCGACATGAAGATCGAGCACCGAAGTGGAGGTGCCGGCGGAATTGGTGATGGTGATGAGGAATTGATAGTCACCTGCGGAGCCGATCGGCGGCGTGCCGCTGATGATGCCGCCGCTGTAGGTGAGCCAGGCGGGCAGGCCGCTGACGGAAACCGTGGCTCCATTGCTGCCGAGCACGGCGTAGGAGAATGGGCCGCCCAAGAGCGCCGTCTGGGACATCGCCGCGACGTGCGCCGGAGGCGCCTGCGGCACCGAGGTGGGATACAGACGCTCCGCCGGGATGATCTGCTTCGTCTGGTTCGCGCTCTGCCAGTAGAGCTGGGCACGGGCATTGCCGGTGTTCTCATAGTATTCCAGTTCGATGTCATAGCGCGTGCCGCCAATGACGGGGATGCGCACATAGCGCTCATTGCCCATCGAAGACCACTCTTTGAGCGGCTTGTTGACGATTTCGAGGTTGATGTTGCCGGCGCTGGCGTTTGCATGGCGGCCTGCATAGTGCGTGAGCGTCATGGCCGTCGTCTGCGAGGCCGGGAAGCCCGTCACCTCCGGTGCCATGAAGAGCATGGTGCCTGTGTTTGTGCCGGTGATGCCCGTGGCGTAGCTCACGGTGAAGGTCGTGGCGGTGTGGGCTGTGATGGTCTTGTAGGTGTATGCCTCATTCGTCAGGGCATTGTTGGTTGGGTCCAGCACCACCTGCATGCCGGTGGTGAGCGTGTTGGCAGGCAGTCCTGCCGTCGAGTAATCCACCACAGTCGCACCCGTGGCGCTGGTGTAGGTG
>JBKCXA010000981.1:0-4847 GCA_046316935.1 Prosthecobacter sp. | reverse complement strand
AAAATGCCTCACACAGCTGCGGGAGCCAGTTTGCGCCCCGTTTTGGCCGATTCCACCGCCAGCATCAAAGACGCCGCCTTCACGCTCGTCACGCGTGGCGACAAACTTTACGGCCAAAGCATCCGCACCGCCCGCTGGCGCCTCACCCGTTGGAGCGATGGCCAAACCGAGCTCTACGATCACGAAACCGATCCCGAGGAGCTCCACGATGTCTCCGCGCAGCATCGCGATGTCGTCGCAGAACTCACGGCGCGGCTCCAAAAACTCCCACTCCTGAACTCAAAGCCATGAAAAAACTCATCCTGCTTTTTTCGTCCTTCTGCCTTCTGCATTCGTCATTTGCGGCTGCTCCCAACATCGTCGTCATCGTTGCCGATGATCTGGGGTATGCGGATGTGACGTTTAATCCGCAGCATCCGAAGGAGATCGTGACGCCGAATCTCGATTCGCTGGCAAAAGCGGGTGTGATTTGTCGGCAGGGATATGTCACCGGGCATGTGTGCTCGCCGACACGGGCGGGGCTGATGCTGGGGCGCTATCAGCAGCGGCTGGGGCTCTACACGGGCGGTGAGGCCGGCAGCGGCGTGCCGATGAGCGAGAAACTTTTTCCGCAGTATTTGAAGCCTGCTGGCTATGCGACGGGGCAGTTTGGCAAATGGCACCTGGGGCCCGATTTGGCGTGGAGTCCGGCTTTGCGAGGTTTTGATGAGGTCTTCGGCTTTCTCGGTCGCGGGGCGCATGATTACTTCAAGCTCGATGACCCGAATGATCCGATCTATCGCGGCACGGAGGTGGTGAAGGAGACGGGTTACCTCACCGATCGACTCGGCGAGGAGGCGGCGGCTTTCATCACGAAGCACAAGGCGGGGCCGTTCTTCGCTTATCTGGCCTTCAACGCGGTTCATGCGCCGTTGCAGGCACCGGAGGACGAGATCGCGAAGTTCAACACGGGCAACAAAGACCGCGATGCCCGTCTCGCGATGGGCAAGCGCATGGACGATGCGATTGGCCGAGTGATGACTGCGCTCAAAGACGGCGGCGTGTGGGAAAACACGCTGCTTGTCTTCATCAGCGACAATGGCGGCCCGCTGGCGCAAAGTGCCGACAACACGCCGCTGCGCGGTGGCAAGCACACCGACTACGAAGGCGGCATCCGCGTGCCGTTTCTCATCTGCTGGCCTGCCAAGCTCAAGCCGGGCGAGTGGCAGTCGCCGGTGACATCGCTCGATATTTTGCCCACGGCGCTTGCGGCCGCCGGAGCTTCGGCTAAAGCCGAAGCCACTTTGGATGGCAGCACTCTGCTGCCGTTGCTCAAAGGCGAAACCGAGCCTCAATCGCGTGACCTTTTCTGGTGCTCCGGCAGCGACGAAGGCTGGTGGGCGGTGCGTTCGGGCGATTGGAAGCTCGTTGGCGAGAAAGGCGCGATCAGCCTCTTTGACCTTAGCAAAGATGTGTCGGAGACCAATGATCTCGCCAAACAAATGCCTGAGAAGGTGGCGGAGCTCACGAAGCTTCACGATGCGTGGCTCGCAGACATGGCGAAACCCGTCAAAGCCGGTGAGAAGCGCTACGACATGGCGGCGAAGACCGATGAGAAGCCGAAGAAGAAAAAGAAGAAGGTGAAGGAGTGAACTCCCCTGCCCCTCTGCCTCAGGCGGCTTGATTCTTTTGCTCGTCGAGGAGCTTCCGAGCCTGCTCGACCCATTTTTCGCGATGGATGCGGTCTTTGAAGGCAAGGCGTGAGGAGAACTCTTTGATCTGGTCCTCCGTCCAGGAGGCGATCTGCTCGTAAGTGTAGATGCCGAATTCGTGCAGTCGCTGCTCGAGCACCTTGGCGATGCCTTTCATGGCCGTGAGGTCATCGGCCTTTACGGGAGGTGTTTTGTAGATGAGGCCTAATTTCGGGTCTCGCTCGGGTTTGACCTCCGCAGGCGGTCCTTCCGGCAGCGCCGGGAAAACATCGAGCGCACCGACATCGGAGGCGGGTAGCTCGGCGGCCGGTTTGGAAATGCCTGATGATGGATGCGGGGCAATGATGGCGGCCAGCGGCGAGCCGCTGCTGGCATCTGAGGCAGGGACGCCTGACTCATCGGGTGTGGGAAGAGGTTCGATGACGATCTTCGACTCGGCGGGCCTGGCCTTGACGGTGGTCTTGGATTTCGCGGCCTTGCCCTTGGTGCTGAGGGTGCTCGTGGACGGGTCGTCCGCCGGAGCGACGGTGTCATTCACCGGCTCGGCAGGCAGCGCAGGCGATGGGGGCGGCAGTGGCGCCTCGGCCATCACGACAGGCGCAGGCGGCGGCATGTCGTGAGTGGCTGGCGCGGAACTGGCGGAATCGAGTTCGATGGTCTCGGTGGCGATGGGACTGGTGCCGGGTTTCACGGACTGCTCGCCGAGCTTGCGCTTCAGCGTGGCGATTTCCTGCCGTTGCTGGTCGATCTCCCGGCCCAGCAGGCGCGATTGGGCCTTGTATCGTCCCCAGGTGGCATGGCCGAAGATCAGGCCGATGAGGAAAAAGACCGTGCCCATGATGGCGACGAAGGCACCGCTGTGCATCAGCATGTAGAGCAGCGTGTCAGTGGAGAGGGATTGAAGGTCGAGGGACATGAGGCGCGGCTATTTGACGAGGATTTCGACGCTTCGCGGCATGGCGGGTGCCGCGGGCGAACCTGGGGGCACCGGTTCAAAAGCCACCGCAGTGATGTCTGTGGCGGGCACGCCCTGCTCGATGAGGAAGGACAGCACGGCCTCGGCACGGCTTTTGGCGATGGCATTCTCCTGGGCGGCATCGCCGAGCGGATCGGGGTGACCGCCGATGATCAGGCCGAGCGCCGGACCGGCCGCGAGCAGCGAGGGGGCGAGCGCGGAGAGCTTGGTCTGATCGAGCGGCGGAATGGTGTTGCCGGATTCGAAGGCGATGACCACCTCCCGCAACACATCGCGGAGTTGCTGGATCAGCTCCGGCGGCAAGGGCGACCTGGGCTGGTAGGCGGGATCATGGTAAAGCGAGGGTAAGAGCACGAGTTGCGAGTCCACCTGCGCGGCGCCGGTGACGGGGCGCAGCAGCGTGAGCCACTCGCTCTCAAGCTTTCGGGTGGCGATGCCGGTGAGCCGTGGGCGGCCCTGCTCTTTGATCTCAAAGCTCCGCGGCGGTGGTGCCGCGAAGAAGCTGGCGAGGAAGGCCGCTAGAACCTTCTTCTTCGCAAAGGGCGCGGCTTTGACATGCGGGCTGGCGACGAGTGCCGAAGGATCGATCTCTGAGGCTCCAGAGTCACCGGAAAGCGCCGCGATGATCTCCTCTTTGAGCCCGCCGGATGGAAGCATGACGGTGAGGAGCAGCGTGCCGTCTTTGAACTCGACCTTCAGTTCCGCCGGGATGCGCAGGTGGTCCAAAATCGGGCCGAGGAAGGGATTCGCGGCGTCGAGAGGGAGCTTAAAATCGGCAGGCCAGCGGACCTCGGGAGCGTGCTGGAGGTCCGTGGTCTCCATCGTGAGGTCCGGCCGCAGCTCGGCGAGGATTGTTTTGAGCTTCTCCACGTCTTTTTGCTCCGGCAGCCAGCCGGTGACACGCAAGCGCTTGCCTACGAGGCTGGACTTCACGCTCGCATTTACATGCAGGCGGTCCGCACCGGGCTTCAGGCGCAAGGGACCGATGCGGCGGATGGATTCGACGACCTGACGATGAACCTGCGGCGAAGGGGCCTCGCCCGCTATATCGATATCGAGGAAGGCCAGATCGACCTTCGGTGACTGCACGCCGGCCTTTTCCAGGAGGCCAAGCACCTCCTGGCGCAGCAAAGGCAGCCGGTGAAAGGCGATGAAGTAGGCGTGGGACACTGCCGCCACCGGCAGGAGGATCACCATGAGAAAGAAAAGACTCAAACGCATGACAGTGGCGGGCGGAGGTGCTGCTTGACAGGACGGGGGGCGAACCGAAGATCGGCGGCCCTTTCCGGCACGGCTTCGTTTTAGGAGCATGCCGCCGGTTGGGCAAGAATTAAACACTTCACCTTCCCTAACCACTCATGTCCGTCGTCATCGCAGGCAGCGTCGCCCTTGATAATGTCAAAACTCCGCAGGATGAACAGAAGAACCTGCTCGGCGGCTCCGCCAGCTATGCCGCGCTCGCCGCGAGCGTCTTTGTGAAGCCCGTGCATCTCGTGGGCATCATCGGCCATGACTTCCCGCCGCAGCACCTGGAGATGCTCTCCAGCCATGGCGTGGACATCAGCGGCCTGGAGCGCAGCAGCGGTGCCTCCTTCACCTGGACCGGCGAGTATCACGAGGACATGAACAACCGCACCACGCACAACGTCGCCGTGAATGTGCTGGAGAATTGGACCGTCAAGATCCCGGCTGAGGCCCAGAAGGCCAAAATCGCCGTGGCGGCCAACATGCATCCGGAAAACCAGATGCAGATGATCGACCAGTGCGGCGCGGTCGATTTCATCGCCGCGGACACAATGGATCTCTGGATCAGCATCGCCAACGAACGCCTCCATGACGTGCTGAAGCGAATCGACCTGCTCGTCATCAACGACGGCGAGGCAAAGGAGTTCGCCGGCACCACGAACCTCGTCGAGGCAGGCCGCAAGCTGCTCGCGAAAGGTCCGAAATTTGTCATCGTGAAGCGTGGCGAGCACGGCAGCTACCTCTTCGGCGAGAAGAAGGAACACTTCTTCTCCTGCTCCGCCTACCCGCTCCATTCTGTCTTCGACCCAACCGGCGCGGGTGCTAGCTTCCTCGGCGGTCTCGTCGGCTGGCTCGCCGCCCACGGCAAGACCAAGCCCACCTTTGAGGACCTCAAATCCGCCGTCGTGCACGGCAGCGTCGTCGCCAGCTATACC
>JBKCXA010000980.1:0-3806 GCA_046316935.1 Prosthecobacter sp. | reverse complement strand
CATCCATTCCAGCATGGCCAGGAGGCGCTCCAAGGCCTCGCCATCGAGGTCATCGAGCAAAAACTCGGTCACCAGCAGCCGCGGCCGTGTGATGGCACAGCGGATGAGGCTGCGCATGCGCACGGCATAGCTGCTGAGCGTGTCAGGCAGCGCAAAGAGGCGGTTTTGCATCCACTCCTCCTTGTTCGGCAGGCGGTCGAGTGCCTGGAGGAGACGCTGCTCGATCTCGTCCGGTGTGGCACGCTGGTGGAAGAGGGCGGGCAGGGAAAGGTTCTCCCAGACCTTGAGATTGCTGACGAGGCCGCTGCCGGCATGGCCCACCTCGGCGAGCAGGCCCAGGCGCTGGCTTTCCGGCCATTCGTGGAGGTTTTGACCGAGAAGCCGCACCTCTCCCTCATCTGGTGGAGCCAGTCCCATGAGCACATACACAAACGCGCGGCCTTGATCCAGGCTCGCGGATGCCACGATGCCCAGCGAGCCTTCCTCAAGAGAAAGGCTGCCACAGCGAAAGGCGGCTGCGCGGACGTAGCTCATGCTGGCGAGTGTTTCAGGCATGCGGGTCAAAGGGTGAGAAGGGCGAAGAGGGCATCCGTGGTCAGCAGCAGGATGAAGCCGCGCATCACGGCGAGCTCGGCGGCCTGCGGAATCCAGATGCGGCTGGGCGGCACATAAATGCCGCTGGAGCAGGCGGTGGCGGCGATCACGAGGCCGAAGCAGGTGTTCTTTGTGACGGAGAGAATCAGCTCGTGAAGAGTGAACGAGTTGAAGAGCGCCTGATAGTAGGGGCCAAGGTCGATCTCGACGAAGATCGAGGCCAGCGCCGGCCCCATGCCTGCCACGATGGCTTGAAAATAGAATATCAGCACTGGAACTGCCACGGCGCAGCCAACCACGCGCGGCACGAGCAGGTACTCGCCCGGATCGATGCCCATCAGATACAGGCTGCGTATTTCACCCTGCACCTTCATGGCCGCCAACTCGCTGGCGATGGCCGCACCACTGCGCCCTAGCACAATGAACGCGGTGAACAGCGGTGCGATCTCCCGCAGCACGACCAGCTTCATCATTTTCACATTGAGCTCGATCCCGCTGCCCAGCAGCGTGCGCATCTGGGATTCCATCGTGAAGCCCACTGCGAGAGCGGCAAAGGCGGCTGGCAGCAGCGCCTGGATGCCGGTGAAGTAGATCTGCTTGAAGGTCACGCCCATGACCGGGCGGGAGCGCAGGGCACTCAGATGCGTGAGAGCATGAACCAGGATGCCCGCCGTCAAACGGACGAACGAGATGATCGAACCAAGGACATGGGTCTGGGCGGTGCGCATCGGGTGTTGAGCCTTACATAACGCGGCCGGCAGGCGGCTGATATGCCAATCGTGGCAGTCGATGCACCGGGTTTGTCATTGGCGGCATGCAGCACAAAATCGGCAGTTCAATGGGCGTTGTGATGACGCAGCCAGATGGTTTGCTGCCATCGACACCACCCACCCATGAATGCACCTCCTCGCTTGAAATCCATCCTGCCGGTTCTGGTTTTTGCCTTTTCCGGCCTCGCGGCAGCTCAAACGGTGATCGATCCCTCCCGTGCGGCGGACGCCACGCGTCAGAGCATCGGTGCCGCTCTCGGCAGTCATTCCACCGCTCCCAAGTCGCCCGGCGATGATGACCTTGGCGAACAGGTGATCCTTTCGAGCGGCGAAAAGACCACATCGTTCACCGCCTGGCTCGATAGCAGCCTCTACTGGACGGATAATGCCTTCAACGTCGGCGGGGTGAAGACGGAGGATTGGTTCTATGTCGGCGGCGTGAACATCTCCTGGCAAAAGCCGCTAAGCGGGCGCTTCTACGCGGACGCGTATGTCGGCCAGCACTGGTATCGCTACGATACGGATACAAGGCTGAACTATGACATGGGTGAGGCTCGCTTTGGCGTGCTCGCCGTGATGCCGGAGCTGCGAAATGCGGTGCTCTCCCTTCATTATGGCTACCAGCGCATCACCGACGGCATCGACAACGAGGAGCTCTACGAAGCGCATTTGATCCGCCTCGGCATTCAGAAGACCTTCCTGATCGACCCGCGAAACAGCGTGGCGGTGGCCTTTGCCAGCACCTTTGCCGCTGGCACCTCGCCGCAGTTGCTCCAGCGCCATGAGCATGCGCTGCAATTGGCCTACAACCTCAAGCTCGCCTCCAAGTGGCATCTCTCCACGAGCTATCGGCTGGCCTACTTTGACTACATCAACTTCCAAGGCCGCGAGGACTGGTATCAAAACCTGGGCGTCTCGCTCAACTACCTGCCGACGGACAACTTCGAAATCAGCCTCGGCTACTACTTTGCCGTGAACAGCAGCAACAACAGCTACTTCGACTACCAGACGCAGCTCGGCGGCCTCAGCGTCGCTGGCAAGATTCGCTTCTAACTCCTCCAAGCCATGAAAACCATTCAACGACTCCTTTTGCTAGTCCTTCTGCCCACGGCGCTGACCGCTGCCGATTTCGATCAGGCGCAGATCACCAAGGTGCACCGCGAGGTGAAAGTGCTCAAAGCCAATGCCGCTCCGCGTGCTGCCTCTGAAGGCCTCCAGATCAAGCCCGTCACGTCTGTCGCCACCGGGGTCGAATCACGCGCCGAACTGCGTTTTCCTGACCAGACGCTCACACGCCTCGGGGCAAATTCGCGTTTCACCCTGCGTGGAGAGTCCCGCACCATCGATCTCGACCGTGGCGTGATGATGGTGCAGGTGCCCAAAAAGCAGGGCGGCGCTCACATCCGCACCGCAGGCGTCACGGCGGCGGTCACGGGCACGACGGTGCTGATCGAATACCATCCCGGAGGCGTGGTGAAACTCATTGTCATCGAAGGCGAGTGTGTTCTTTCTCTGAACCGCGACCGGAGCGAATTCCAAACTCTCCGTGCCGGGCAGATGATCACCATGCAGGACGGCGCGGCCAGCATTCCCGGCCCTCAAAACATTGACCTCGCGCGGCTTCTCCAGAGCTCGAGGCTCATCAGTGCCAACGACCCAGCCCAGCCCAACCAGCAGCAGATCCAAAACGCGGTGCAAATGCAGCAGCAGCTCATCTCCCACGGCGATCTGCTGAATGGTGGCGTGGTGTTGCAGAATCCTGGCATCACCGTGGGCCTGACGAACAATACCACCTCAAATGTCATCACGCC
Organism: Prosthecobacter sp.; assembly: GCA_046316935.1. Taxonomy (GTDB): domain Bacteria; phylum Verrucomicrobiota; class Verrucomicrobiia; order Verrucomicrobiales; family Verrucomicrobiaceae; genus Prosthecobacter. The sequence goes on along the minus strand of JBKCXA010000980.1, from coordinate 631 downwards.
CCAGCCTGTTCAGCCAGCTCCAACAGGGCACGGCCATCCGGAGCCCGGCATGCCCATGCCGTGACGGGTGCGATTGAATCCAAACAGGGCGTCAAAGCGGAAAACGGGCTCGCCAAATGGCGGAAAGGCCCGGATTTCCGCTTTCGTTTTGTCCGCCCCCTCTAAACTCCGTCTTCCCAACGAAAAACCACACCATGACTCCCGAAGAAGCCAAAGCCCAGCTCGACAACCAGGTCCGTGAAATCATCAACTGGCACTTCTCGCCGGAAACCGGCTGCCAGTTCTGGCTGGAATGGGCGAAGAAGAACTTCGACCCCCGCGGCGTGGTGAACAGCTACGAGGACATCATCGCGAAGTTCGATCATTTCCAGGATGAGTGGCTGCGTGACCTCCAGCCCGAAGTTTGGGTGCCGAAGGCCTTCGAAGGCAAGCCCTTCAATATTTTCGAAACGGGCGGCACCACCGGCATGCCAAAGCAGCGCGTCGGCTGGAATGACTTCCGCGTCGATTACGAGGAATTCAGCCACAAGCTCAAAGACGAGCATTTCCCGAAGGGCCAGAGCTGGATCATGGTCGGACCGACTGGTCCGCGTCGTCTCCGCCTCGCCGTGGAGCATCTCGCGAACTACCG
>JBKCXA010000979.1:0-5011 GCA_046316935.1 Prosthecobacter sp. | reverse complement strand
GCTGGTTGGGTCCCGCCCCACCTGCATGCCGGTGGTGAGCGGGGTGGCTGGCAGTCCTGCCGTCGAGTCAGCCAGCAGAGTCGCTCCCGTGGCGCGGGTGTCGGTGTAGGTGGCGTTTCCGGCCGGGAAGACGGAGGCGACGACGAAGTCGCCATTGTCGGTGAGATTGATGGCGGCCGTGCCCGCCGTCTCGGAGGCGAAGGCATTGATGCCAAAGCTCACCGCGAAGGTGGTCGCCGTCGGTGCCGGGGAGGCGAGGATGGTGTAGCGCATGTTTGCCAGAGCCGAGGCTGTGCCAGCCGTGGGGTCCAGTTCCACGACCTGTCCCGCCGCATAGCTGCCGGGTGTCACCGTGGGCTGATTGGTGTAAGTCACCGTAGCCACGCCGGAGGCCGCGTCGTAAGTGTAGGTGCAGCCGCTGGGGAGATTGAGATTACCGCTGGCTGGGTCGATGCGGATTGTCTCGCCGACCACAAAGCTGCCAGGCTTGATGCGCGCATTCACATAGTTCACCAAAAGCTGTCCGTTGGCGGCATTGTAGTAATAGGTGCTGCCGTCGTTGTTCGTGCCCGGCAGGGTCTTCATCTCCTGCACCTGACCGTTGAACTTGAAGGTGCAGCCGTCATCCGCCTGCACGATGAAAGTGTACTCCTCCGTGAACTGCGGCTGCACTTGGCCGCTCCAGCGGATGGAGAAGGTGTCTGGATTGATGAGAGCCACATCAGGCGTGCCACTTCCCCAAATGCCGTTGTTTTGCTCCGTCACATGACCGTTTGTGCCGACGCGTGCCGGGGAACCGGTGAAGTTTGTATTGGTGTAAACCTGATGAAACACACCCGTCGTGGCGCCCGTGCCAACATAAGCGCCCAGAGTCGCGCTCGCGTTGTTGGTGAGCAGGAATCCATTGCCCGTCACGTTGTTAGTCGGGTGCAGGAAGGCCGTCAGCGTCGTATTCGCCTGCGTCGTGACCCCTGTGGCCGTGCTTAGCAGGATCATGCCCGGGCCGATGGCCGAGATCGTCGCATTGGTCGGCAAACCGAGGCCCGTGATGGCCATACCCGTCGCCAAGCCATCGATGTTGGGCACCAAAACGGTCTGGCTGCCAGCCGTGGTCGTTGCGCCCGTGATCGTCACGGGAATACCTCCAGCACTGCAGGTCAGATTCGTGCTCGCCTGCGTGGTGATACCGGTGGCTGTGGTGACGGTGATCGATGTGGCGGAAGGAATCGAGGTGATGAACTCATTCGCAGGCAACCCGGTGCCAGTCACCAACATACCGATGAACAGACCCGCCGTCGAAGGCACCGTCACCGTGGTGCTGCCAGCAGTCGTGGAGGCCCCCGTCACCGAGACCGTCGTCGGAGCGATCGGCACGGTGAAAGTCGTGGCTGTGACCGCAGAAATGGGCAGCGTGCCATTCTGAGTGGATGAGACCCCCGGGCGGAACAGCGGCCCTGAGGAGAACGCCAAGGGCGCCGAGTCACCCACGATGAAACCGTGCCCGCCCGTCGGCGTCACGACCAAGTTGCCTGCGGTGTAGCTCCAACTCATCCCCTGCGTGTGGGTAAACTGGTTCGCCTGGGGGATGTTCGCAAAGGCTCCGCCGTTGATGTTCCATTGCAGGCGGCAGCGCGCGTCACCGGTCGTCTCCACATGCTCCACGCGCATCCGATAGCGCTGCGCAGGCCCTGCAGGAATGGCCAGCACAAAGGGCGAACCAGCCGGCGTGGTCTTGAAAGTGCCGATGACCTCATCATCCGCCGTTCCATCCTCGGGAGAAACCGTTGCCGCTGTGTCCCAGCCGTGTTCCACCACCTGCTCGCCCGGCAGATCAAAGACGCCATTGAGGTTCAAGTCGATGAGCACGCGAGCCCTGTCATCCGCGTCGAGCTGGAAGCGGTAGTTACCAGCCGTCGTCGGGTGCAAATACGTCTCGAACGTGTCGGAGTAATTATCCGGCACGTTCATGTGTGAAATCGTGTTCGCGTTCGGTGTACCGTAGATCCAGTCATTGTTCACCACTTCGGTGCGCTCGATCAGGCCGGGATGGATCGGTTGGATGCTGAAATGGCAGGTGCTCGTGCTGTTGGTGGGTAGTCCCGCACCCGGAGGCAGCGCGATGGTGAACGTCGCCGCCGTTTTGGCCGTCACGAGGAAGTTTTGGTTGTTGTAAACCACCGTGTTGAGATTCCCGCCACCAAAGGAGAACCTCACCTGCGTCGTGTTCGGCGTCAGCGCCGCCAGCAGCGTCGCCAGGCGAGTGGAGGACACACCCGTCGGCGTGATGACCGCCGTGCCGGTGAAGTTCGGCGTCGTGCCAGCCCGCACATATTGGTAATTCGCCGCGTCACCAAAGTTCGCAGCGTGGGCGTAGGTGGCGTTGCCGTGATCATAATACCGCGCGAGCAGGCCCGTGCCGGCAGCCGCCGTGGTGTTGCCGATGATCACCGTTGCCTCATCGTGGTCAGCATCGATCACGGGGGCTGCGTAAATGCCCGCGGAGGCAGTCGTCAGCGTGGCCGTCACCGATTCACTGCCTTCGAGTGCCGAATCGGCCTCGGGGTTCACATAGATCACCTTTGATTTTTCGCCTACCGCAAAGGCCACTGAACTGCCCGGACTGGCGTAGTCCGACGGGGCGGTCGCCGTGCCGCCCAAGCTAAAGTTCACGGTGGCAGCCACCAGTCCATGCGTGCGGCTTACGGTGAACGATCCCGCCTGTGGCCCGTCTTCCGAGGCCTGGGATTCCGTGGCGGCGATGCTCACCACGTTCGGCACCGCCAGTTCCACGGCCACTTCCGCACCGTCATTGGTGCCGTCGCCGTCACTGTCGGCCACGGCCGGGTTCAGGCCAGTGCGGACTTCAGCCCAACTGGAGAGGCCGTCGCCATCACCATCCACGTCGGACACCTCCAGCTTGTAAAAGCGCATGGTGCCGGGCGCCTTGGCGACCGTGATGTTATACGGCGTGCCAGCCGGGCTGTCCGTTGGCGGCACATATTCTGTCACACCCACGGCCTGAGTGACGCCGTTGATCGCCTTGAGGTTCTCCACAGTGGAAAACGGACCGTTCAGCGTGCCATCGCTCTTCACGCGATACTTTTTGCCGCCTTCCGAATCGAAATGAAATGTCACCGTGCTGGCGGAGACCACGGTGTTGCCGACTCGGAGGCAGTCGCCCGCCTTCCGCGGATCGGTGCCGGCGATGGATTCGACGACATTGGTGCAGCCATCGCTGTCGGTGTCCGCCGCGGGCGACAGGCCCCAGGCGTTGTAAATGGCCTGCCAGAAGTCATCCATGCCGTCACCTGGGGTCTGACCGGGGCCAGTGGAATACAAATCGGCTGCCTGGGCGTGGGGAATGCCGACCCCGATCAGGGTGGCAAACATGAGACCACGGGCGTAGCGGAAGACAGGGCTGTTTTTCATGGTGGAAGGAAAAAGGCTGCAAAATCTGGCTTTCGAGGCCCGTGTTGGTTGGCGGGCGGTTCTCAATTACCAATTTGGCTTGTTTGAAACCGATTTTACCCGAAAAAGTTCCTCAGCGTCAATACCAATCTAGCCTTCCTCGGCTGGCCTGAAAGGAACTCACCGGGCGAGAGTTTACGGCCCGCCATGCTCCGCCTAGCCCTCCTCCCGCTCCTGACCATCCCAGCCCTCGCGCAGGACCTGCTGCCCAAGCCGGTTGTTCATCAACCGCAGGGCCAGTGGGCCGATTTTCCGGCACTCGCGGCGGATGGCAATGGTGTGCCGCGGGTGGCCTTTGTGCAATGGGATGGCGCAAAGGACGCGCTGAAGATCGCCAAGCTCGCCGATGGGGCTTTGAGCGAGGTTTTGACAGTCGGGCAGCCGGGGATCATTCACCAACCCGCCATCGCCACAGATGGGAAGGGCGTAGTGCATGTCATCTGGAGCCAGGTGAGTGACAAAGACCTCATGGAGCTGCACGCGGCGCAGATCAGCGATGGCAAGGCGGACATCACCACGCTCGCCAGCTCACCGAATGGCGGCAATGCCTTCGCCAAAGCGGCCACGAGTCCCTCGGGCGATGTGTGGTGCGTGTGGCAAGGCATGCGTGGCACCACGGCGGATGTGTTTTGCCGTGTTTTCGACGTGAAAGCCCAAAAATGGTCGGCGGAGCTTCAGGTGACTAACGACGCCGCGGGTGATTGGGAGCCTTGTGTGGCCTTTGCGGGCCAGGATGCGTGGGTCGTGTTCGATTCGGCCCGTGGCAATGAATTCAACATCTACGCCGCGAAGATCGGAAACGACCTTCAAGTAGCCGAAACGAAGCAGCTCATCGCCACGGATCGCTATGAAGGCCGCGTTTCGGCCATCGGATCCAAGGACGGCAAAGGCCTGTGGATCACCTGCGAACGCGGCAACCAGCAGTGGGGCCTCGACATGCGTGCGCATGGGCATGCGCAAGGTCTGAATGGCCGCAAAAACACGGTTTTCGCCTACTTCGACATCGCCACCGGCAAGGTGAGCGAACTTCCCGCGCCCGATGGCCTTTTCGCCGATCTTCCCGGCCCGCAGCCCGGCAAAGCGGCCGCGCCACGCGGCAACAACCCGAAAGCCAAAGCCAAGGCCGAGCAGCAGGCCAAAGCTCGCGCCGCGAAGGACAAAGCAGTCGGCCGCGCTGGCCCAAACGAGGTCGCCGCAGTGAATCTGCCGCACGTCATGCTCGATGCCGCAGGCCGTCCGTGGCTCATGGTGCGCTACTTCAAAAACTACGCCTGGCGCATCGCGCTGACGCGTTACGACGAGGCTACGAAGCAGTGGACGAAACCGTATGCGATTGCTGGCAGCGTCTATTCGCAGGATCATCAGACCACGCACGCCCTCGGTAGCGATGGCAGCCTGTGGATTGCGTGGCCGAGCGATCTGCGCAGTTCCAAACTTCAGCTCAACACCGGCATCCACCTCGCCAAAGTCGCCACCGATGCCGAGGTGCCGCTCGTTGCCGCACCTGCTGTCAAACCGCGCGAACCTTTCCCCGCCTACATCA
>JBKCXA010000978.1:0-2964 GCA_046316935.1 Prosthecobacter sp. | reverse complement strand
GTCCGGACCGAAGAGCCACGACACACGGGCCACGAGAGCACTCGGGCAGGCCGCGAGCACGGCGAGCTCGCCGTCGCGCTTCGTCCGGCCGTAGTGGTTCACGGGCTCGGTGGGATCATCTTCGTGCCAAAGGGATGTCTTGGAGCCGTCGAAGACATAGTCCGTGCTGAAATGAATGAATCGCCGCCCCAGCCGCTGGCAGCTCGCGGCGAGCGCGGCAGGGGCGTCCATATTCACGAGCTTTGCGAGGTCCTGCTCCACCTCGCAGACATCGGGACTCGTCATGCCCGCGGGATTCAGCAGCACGTCAAAAGGCTGCGCGTTGAGCTTTTTCGGGATGTCCTCCAGCCGCGAGAGATCGAGATCCAGCCGCGACCACGCGGTGACGTCACCGATGGCAGCGAGGCGGCGTGTGAGCGCCTGTCCGAGGCCTCCAGCGGCACCGAGGATGAGAAATCGAGGACGTTCAGGCATGGTCGCGAAAGCAAACATCATTCATACAGCCGGAAGAGCCCGCTGTGATCGAGATCGCCATAGCCCTTCTCGTGGACGAATTTCTCCCACTGCTCGCGGGAGTTGCGCAGGGTAGGGGAGTCGAGGCCCACGCTGTCCGCCAGTTCGCACATGAGGCGCACGTCTTTGAGCTGGAGCGTCGCCCGACCGCCGGGGGCGAAGTCGCGCCGCACCATGCGGTCGCCATGCAGATTGAGGATGCGGCTTTCGGCAAAGCCGCCGAGCAAAGCCTGCCGCACAAGCGCCGGGTCCACGCCGGAGAGTTCTGCCAGGCGCAGCGCCTGCGCCACGGCGTCGATGGTCTGCGCCACGATGAGCTGGTTCGCCAGCTTCGTCACCTGGCCGCTGCCACTCGGGCCCAGGTGGGTGATGTTCTTGCCCACGGCTTGGAAGACCGGCAGCGCTCGCTGAAAGTCCGCCTCGGAACCACCCGCCCTGATGGTGAGATTCCCCGCTTCCGCGCCCACCTGGCCGCCGGAGACCGGCGCATCCACCCAATGGACCTTCTTCGCGAATGCCTTCGTCTCCGGCACACCCGTGGTGCCGAAATCAATGATCAACGCATCCGGATGCAGCCCTTCAATGAGACCGCCGGGGCCAAAGACCACCTTCTCCACGACATCCGTCATGGTGAGATTGATGCAGATGATGCCAGCGCCGATCTCGCGGGCCAGTTCCGGCAGGGAAGCCGCCCGGCGCATGCCCAGATTCACCGCCGCCTCGGCCGGTTCCGGGCTGCGATTCCACACCACCACCTCCGCGCCATGCTCATGCAGATGCCGCGCATTCGCCCGCCCCATGTTGCCAAGGCCCACAAATCCGATTTTCGTCCCGAGAAGAGGTTTTTCCATGATGCATCGCTAGGCCGTGTTTGGGCGGTGGCAAGGTTTGAAAAGCTCGCGGTCAGGAAGCGCTTCGCGCGTCAAGTCGTGGTCAAGGTCGTCAAGCAGCGCGCCGCGCGTCAAATCGTGGTCAAGGTCGTGAAGAAGCGCCCCCGCCTTCTTCTTGACCCATCCTTGACCTTTTGACCACTCCTTGACCGCTCCTGGACCTCTTGCCCCATCCCTGACGATTCCTTGACCTCTCGACCGCCTCCCTCTACCTCCCCCCATGCCTCGCGAATACACGCTGCATCACGCGCACGAACCCTCCCACCGCATCGACTACAAGGCGGAGCTCAATGAGCAGCAATACGCCGCCGTCGTCAGCCCGCCGGGGCAGTCGCTCGTCATTGCGGGAGCGGGATCGGGCAAGACGCGGACACTGACGTATCGCGTGGCGTGGTTGCTCGACAATGGCATCCAGCCGGAGTCCATACTGCTGCTCACGTTTACCAACAAAGCCGCCCGCGAGATGCAGGAGCGGGTGCAGGCGCTCGTCACGCAGGATGCCAGCCGCATCTGGGGCGGCACCTTCCACAGCATCGGGAACCGCCTCCTGCGCTACAACGCCGAGCGGCTCGGCTACCGCAAAGGCTTCTCCATCATGGATCGCGAGGATCAGAAGGACCTGCTCGAAACCGTCATCGGAGCCAGCGGCATCGACACGACGACCTACCGCTTCCCGAAGGCCGAGGTGCTCGGCGACATCTTCTCGCTGGCCGACAACACGCTCTGCGACCTCCAGGAGATCATCGACACGCGCTACCCTTACTTCGACAAGGTCGCCGAAGGCATCCTGAGGGTGCGAAAGCTCTACCAGGACAAAAAGCGCGAGACGAACTGCTTCGACTTCGACGATCTCCTCACGCAAACCGTCGCGCTGCTGGAGGAGAACGAGGATTTGCTCGAGCGGTATCGCCGCCAGTTCGAGTTCGTGCTCGTCGATGAGTATCAGGACACAAACAGCCTGCAATGTCGCATGGTCGAACTGCTCACCGGCCCGCAGGGAAACCTCATGGTCGTGGGTGATGACGCGCAGAGCATCTACTCCTGGCGCGGCGCCGATGTGTCGAACATCCTCAACTTCTCCGATCACTGGCCAAAGGCACGCACGCATAAGATTGAAGTGAACTACCGCAGCGTCCCGGAGGTGCTGAATCTCGCCAATGCGGCCATCGCCATGAATCGCGGCCAGATTCCGAAGAATTTGCAGCCTGCCCGCGAATCAAAGGGCGTGCTCCCGGCCCTCGTCGCGCTCGACAATTCCTCCGCGCAGGCCGCTTTCGTGGCGCAGCGCATTTTGGAACTGCAAGACGAAGGCTGCGACCTCAACGATATCGCCATCCTCTACCGCGCGCACTTTCACAGCATGGAGATCCAGATGGAGCTCACGCAGCGCGGCATCCCGTTTCAGATCACCTCCGGTTTGCGCTTCTTCGAGCAGGCGCACATCAAAGACGTCGCCGCCTTCATGAAGTTCGCCGTGAACCGCCAGGACGAGGTCAGCTTCATGCGTCTCGTGCGCCTCTGCGATGGCATCGGCAATGTCAGCGCCGTGAAACTCTGGAAC
>JBKCXA010000977.1:0-4336 GCA_046316935.1 Prosthecobacter sp. | reverse complement strand
GTTTGGAGCACCGCAGGCGTAGCGGGTCTGCCTGCCACGCAGCCTTTCCCGCCGCTCCCTGGTGCCCGCCCTCTGGGCCTGTTGGGATCAAACGTGGTGTTCTGGACCCCGGATGGATCGGATTTTCGGCAGTGGACGTGGTCAGGAATCGCCGCCGACAACCCGGACCTGGTTTTGCAGCGTCCTCTTCGAGAGCAACCGGTGCCCAGCCGTGACTGGCGGAGACCTTCGGGCATCGAAAACGAGGGACGTTTTTATTTCTGTGACCAGCTCGGCAGGCTTGTCTGGTGCAACACCTCGGGCAACTACGACCGCTTCTACAATGACGCCCAAGTCCTGCCGGAACACCTCAGCGTGGTCGGCGGCCAGCTTCTGTTCCATTGGCTCCAACGAGACGCGGGATACTGGCGCACCTATCGCTGGGAAGGCTCGTCGGTAAACACGTTGCTCGGCGGGGGACGTCCCGGCCCGATGTTTCAGCATGGCGGGCGGGTGTGGTTCTCCCGATTCGCGTCGGGAAACCCGCCCGATGCCACCGAGTTGAGGTCTTCGGATGGACTCACGGTTTCTGATCAGCCTATCATGCTCTCCACCCGTCAGGCGACGGTCATGAATGCCGCAGGGAGCTATCGCGGCCACTTGTTCCTGCCGGCGGCACCCAATTCGGGGCACCACGGCACCGAGCCCTGTATCCTGAACACGCCGCCCGATGTGCCCATGCCGCCCACGCTCCGAGGTGCACAAAGGGAACGGTCATTCTCCTTCACCTACATTCAAATGATCGATGTACCGGCCAGCGACGCGGATGGCGATACGGTTTCGCCTCCAGCGATCACCCCTCCCTTCGTCGGCGTGCTGAAACGTAACGGAGCAGTCGTGAGCGCAGAAATCCCCATTCTGCCCGGGGATACCTTTGAGTGGACGCCGCCCGCGGATCCGATCGGCAACGTTGCGGTGCTCCATCTCATTCACCGAGATCCCTGGTCCACCACCGAGACCCCCGTTTTCATCCGCGTCGAAACCCCTCACGATGAATGGACCCGGCTGCATTTCACGCCCACCCAGCTGGCGGACCCGCTCGTGAGCGGCCCGCAGGCAGATGCGGATGCAGATGGAGTGAACAACGCGCTCGAATTCCTCTTCGGCCGTCTGCCGCAGGAGCGGGAAGGGGAGGCCGGCTGGTCGCTCACCTCGACGACACCTTCGCCGGGACAGCGCCGGGCTGTTTTCACCTTCAAACGCCTCGCTGTGCTGCCGCAAGGAACCACCGTGGTCATCGAGCAGTCGGAAGATTTGCAGTTCTGGACCCCGGTGGCCGAAAAACTGCAAAACGCCGCATGGACCTTCCCGGTGGCGGGCGTGAGTGTGGAGGAGGTGACGCTGCTAGACGGCCGCATCGAGACCCGCGTGGCCGTGGATGAAAACAGCACCCTGAATCGCTTCCTCCGCCTGCGCCTTGTGCTGCCCTAATGCACCCGATTCCGTGGTTGAAGTCCGCCCCTTTTCGCGACAACCAACCCGCGCATGGAAATCACGGAAAGCTGGCTGGCACAAATCGGCGGATGGCAGGCAATCAAGGCCGCGAGATCGCTCGTGGCCGCCGGGCATGTGGCGGTGGCCCAAAACGAAGGCGGGCTCATTCGCGGCACCGCCGGGGCGGGGAAGGTGAAATTCGCCAGCGGCCTGCGCATCCGCACCCGCTCCGATGTGGACAACCTCTGCACCTGCCCCATGGCCCGCCGCAGCGGCATGATGTGCGAGCATTCGCTGGCAGTCGCCCTCGCGACTCTGCAAAAGATCGCGCCACCCAGTCAATCCGGTCAATCAAGTCAACACAGTCCCCCCAAGCTGCCGGATGCCCCCAAAATCCTCACCATCCCCGGCCAGTACACCCTTTTCCTGCCGGAAACCCTCCGCGAGCCCCTCGGCGTGCTGGTGAAGCACGACCCCGCCGGTAGCGAAACCTCCCGCCTCGCCGCCTGGCTGGCCGGGCAGGGGATCACCAATCCTCAAACCGTCCCGCTATCCCTTCGCGGACCGCAGGCGGAGGCCTTTCTCGAAGTGCTCGGCGGCCACCCCCGCGTCCTGTGGGGCAAACCGGGGCCAACAGCCAAGCCGTTACAAATCGCCGCCGATCCCGTGCGAATGCCACTCGTCATCGAATCCGCTCCGAACGGCCAAATCCTCCCCCGGATGGCCAATCCCAGCTTCCGGCAGGTCTTCGGCCCGTGGTGGCTCTGCGGCGAAACGAACGCTCTTTTCCGCGTGAAAGCCCCGGCGGGCATCTGGAGTGCCTTGGGCACCCCACAGCCGCTGAAATGGCTTGTCGAGCATCGCGAGGCCCTCGATGAGGCCTTCCAGGTCGATCTGAGGGGCGAGCTCCTCAGCGGCTTCCACGTCCTGGCGGTGCCGGTCAGCTTTGAAATCACCCTCGAAGGCTCCCTCCAAGCCGTCGAGGCCCGACTCGCCGCCCGTTTCGGCGACGTGACCTGGCCCATCCTGCCTCAGGGCGTCACCAGCACGGCCCAACCGCCGTCCTTTCCACTCATCGATCCCCAAAACGCCGCCTGCTTCTACCTCCGCGATGAATCCGCCGAGCGCCGCATGGTCGGCCGACTGGAATCCCTCGGTTTCCGCGCCTCGGATCGGGGTCACTGGCTCATGCAGGGCGGGGATGCCGTCCTCAAATTCTACGCCTCCGATCTGCCCCGCCTCCGCGACCTCGCCACCATCATCGAGGGCGACCGCTGGCGCACCGTCACCCGCGGCGTGCAGCGCATCCGGCCGGAGACCAAGATCCACGGCCCGGCGGGCGGTTCCGGCCAGGATTGGCTCAGCATGGAGTTCGCCTACCAGGCCGCCGATGGCTTCCGCCTGCCGCGAAACGATGTCCTGCGCATGATCCGCAGCGGGCAGAAATCGGTGCAGGGCAGGGATGGGAAGCGTTACATTCTGGATGCCGAGGCCGTCGAGGAATTGGAGGAAACTCTGCGCGATGTGCCCCTCCAGCTCACCCCGGAAGGGGCCCGTATTCACAGCGCCCACGCCGCTTATTTCCAAAGTGAAAATGTAACGCCCGTGGCGTGTCCGGATGAATCCCTGGTGCAAGCGATTTTATCCACGCTTCATGTAACGCTTCGGTCGTATCAGATTGAAGGTTTCCGCTGGCTCATGGCTCGCGCCCAGGCGGGTAGGGGAGGCATCCTGGCCGATGACATGGGCCTCGGCAAAACCCTCCAATCTATCGCCCTCCTCGCCAGCCTCAAAAACGGACCCAGCCTCATTGTTTGCCCCAAATCGCTGCTCGGTAACTGGCGCTCCGAAATCGAGCGATTTGCCCCCACCGTGAAGGTGGTCGTCGTGAGCGGTTCAGGCCGTGAAAAGGCCCTGGAATCAATCACCGCGGATTACGTGATAATAACCTCTTATCCTTTGATTCACAGGGATTTATCCTGGCATCAGAAGCAGGAGTTCCAGCTCATCCTCCTGGACGAAGCTTCCGCCATCAAGAATCCCGACACTGAAGCGGCTAAAGCGTTACAAAAACTGCGTTCCAAAGCCCGTTTTGCACTGACGGGCACACCGTTAGAAAATGGCGTCCGGGATCTCTGGTCCATCATGCAGTTTGCGTTACCGGGGTATCTCGGCAGCCGTGACAATTTCAAGGAACGCTTCGAGCAGCCCATCTCCGGCAGCTTCGATTCCGCCGCCGGTCAGCAGGCCGTTACGAGGCTGCGAAAACTCATCCGCCCGTGGTTCCTTCGCCGCACGAAAAAGCAGGTTCTGCGGGATCTTCCCGAGAAGATCGAGCAGGTTCTTTGGTGCGATCCCAGCCCGGCCCAGGCGGAGGTTTACCGCCGCGTCTTGGAGGAGGGACGCGATGAGATCAAGGCCGCCCGCCGCAGCGGTGGCCAGGGCGGGGCGCGCATGACCATGTTCACCGTCCTCCTGCGACTCCGCCAGGTCTGCTGCGATCTCCGCCTCACCGGCCTCCCACCGGAAACGCTCAAGGGGTTATCCGCCGACGACTTTTCCGGCAAATGGCCCGCGCTCCAGGAGCGCCTCGATGCCATCCTCGAATCCGGCGGCAAAGTCCTCATCTTCAGCCAGTTCGTCCAGTTCCTGAAACTCATGCGCAACCATCTGGACGTGACCGAAACGCCGTATTGCTACCTCGACGGCCAGACCCAGGACAGCGAAGGCCAGGTCAAAGCCTTCCAAACCCAGCCGGACAAACGCGTCTTCCTCATCAGCCTCAAAGCTGGCGGCTACGGCCTGAACCTCACCGCCGCCGATCACGTCATCCTGGCGGACCCATGGTGGAATCCCGCCGTCG
>JBKCXA010000976.1:0-3156 GCA_046316935.1 Prosthecobacter sp. | reverse complement strand
GCTCCAAGGTCGCGATGAGCTTCAAAGCGCCTTCGCGGTAATGCGCGAGTCCCGCACGCCATGCGGCGATTTGACCTGCCTTGAGGAGCGTTTCGGCATCGGTGATGACTTGCGCCGTGTTTTGCATCAAATCGAGCCACTGCTGCGGTCGTGAGCCAGGGGTGGTGGCGAGTTGATGCGCGGCGTTGCTGAAAGCGGGAATGAGCTGCCGTGGCGAATGCACGAGCTGCGCGGCGAGACGGCACCAGGTCTCATTGATCCACGGATGACGCGCCTGCGGACCCGCGAGACGCTGCGCGACAAGCTCCAGCCCGCATTCCCACGCGGTGCTGATGACTTCGAACGCGCTGTCTTTATGCGCGAGCCGCGCGAGCGGATCGATCTGCTGCTCGATGAAGCCGGTGAAGGCCGCGTCATCGAGCGCCGGGTGCTCGCGCCTCACCTGGGCAAACTGCGCATTCAGATCCGCGCGGGCGCTGCGCAGCACGGAGATGAAGACATCACAAAGCATGGCGTGCGATCAGCGGGTTTGAAGCCAGCGGAGGTAGTTCGTGTGGCGCTGGTGCAGGTATTTGAGCTTCAGCAGGTCGTCGTAGAGATGGCCGTAGAGCTTGCGGCCCTTCGCCCAGTCGGTGATGAGGCTCTCGATCTTCACCAGGCGGCTGCGCACCTCGTTTTCACTCACACCATCAAGCCCCTGGCGGAAAAGCCCGGCCAGCTCGGCCACGGGATCCTCACGATCGAGGTTCAGGCGGTCGTATTCCGCACAACTGAGATCCAGCACTCGCCGTAGCCAGCCGATGCGGTCCGTGCGGAAGGCACCATGGCCCGGCGCGTCAAAGAACGGCGCTTCGACATCCGGCACGAGCTTGTCGAAAAGCACAAAGGGCAGGATTTGCCGCAGATCATCCAGCTCCACGGCGCGGTTGCCACGGAAGTAGGCGATGGCCTTGGCAAAGTGGATGATCGTCATGAGTCCGCGCACCGAGAGGCCATTGCGCGTCTGGCAGCCGAGGTCCTTCAGACGGTCGCGCCCGGTCTCTTGCGCGGTGAGTAGGTGCCACTCCACGCCGGCGAGCCGCGCGGTGTCTTTCGTCTTGTATTCAAACTGGTCGCCGGCCACCTCGCAGAACTCGAACTGGCTGGTGAAGAACTCAATGCGGCGGCGGATCTCCGGCGGCACGCTCACGGCGAGGATTTCATCCTGCATGCGGTCGATCTCCGCCTCGGTGAAGATGATCTGGCGCGGCACGACCTCCTCCGGACGGATGCGCTCCTCGATGCGGGTGATCAAATCGGAGAGGAAGCGCGGATTGAAGGCCAGCGCCTGCACTGTGACGTCGATGCGATCACGCAGGGCCTCAATGACCTGGTAGGTGCCGCCGCCTTGGTCATCGTTCGCGGTGAGGAACCATGCGGCCTCAGGGCACTCGTGGATGTGGTCGAGCATCTCCGCGTAGCCGTCGCCCATGACCGTCAGCAGCGCGCTCTGCGTGCGCGTGGGGATGCGGTTGTATTCGTCGATGATTTTCACCCGCTTGTCGAGCCAGCCGCGCCAGGCGATGCGGATGTCGGCGATGTTTTGCGCCTGCACGAGGTCTGCGGGCAGCGGATTGCCCAGAAGATCGGCAATGGTCATCTGCGGATGCCCGTGCAGCATCGCCCGGCGCACCTCGCGCACCGGATAGCCCGCCAGCACGCCCATGAGGATGGCGCTGGCCGTTTTTCCGCGACCTGGGCCGCCGATGAAGAGGCACTTTCGCCGTGTGGCAAAGGTGAGCAGCGGCAGCAGCACAAAGCTGGAGTAGCTCTGCGCTGAAGGCAGCGTCAGGCGGCTCTTCGTATCGCCCAGCACATAGCTCTGCGGCGGACCGTCGTTGTATTCGATGTCGTAGTGCGGGCTGATGATCGCCGTGTTGACGATCCAAAAGTAGGCCTGGCGTAGTTTTTCATCCAGCGGCAGCGCGGCGGCATCCGTCGCGCCAGCGCTGTCCGCCACCGGGCCTCGATAAAGATCCGCCACATCAAACTGCCGCGCCACCGGCGCCGCATGCGGATTCGTCGGAGCAGCAGAGAGCCGCTGGAAGAGATTGCGAAAGGCCATGAGGCCAAAGTTAGGCGCGGGAGCTGGTCACCGTCAACGCAGCCTTGATCACCGATCACTTTTGGAAGGGTGGGCAGTGGCAGCCGTAATCATTGCATGCGCTCGCTTCTTTTTCTTCTCGCTCTCAGCTCCGCGATGGCTGCGGATGAACTCACCGTGCTCGATCCGGCATCGAAACCGGCGGAGGCGTTTGAGGGATGGCTTGTGCGTGAGTTCAATGAGCTGTGTGACAAACGCAGCGCGGCGTTTGAGGTGATGATCAAGAGCGAGAAGGCGGGCAAAGCATGGCAGCAGGAGCGGCGGGCGTTTTTTCTCGAACGCATCGGCGGACTGCCGGAGCGCACGCCGCTGAATCCGCAGATGACCGGCACGCTGACGGGCAAAGGCTATCGCGTGGAGAAGATCATCCTGGAGACGCGGCCTGCGTTTCATCTCACGGCGAACCTTTACCTGCCAGACACTCCGCCGCCGTGGCCTGCGGTGCTGGTGCCATGCGGGCACAGTCATGAGGGAAAGGCCGTGGGGCAGTATCAACTCATCTGCATGCTGCTGGCCCGCCACGGCATGGCGGCGATGTGCTACGATCCCATCGGGCAGGGCGAGCGCTATCAGATGCTCGATCTGGCAAAGGAACGCGCCGTCTTTGACGATGCGCCGCATGTGAAGGTGCCGCATCCGAATGTGCGCCTCATGTGCACCACCGAGCACACGATGACGGGCATCAGCAGCGCTTTGATCGGCGCGAATGCGGCGCAGTTCCGCATCTGGGACGGCATGCGCGTCATCGACTACCTGCAAAGCCGCCCGGACATCCTCGCGGATAAAATCGGCTGCACGGGAAACAGCGGTGGCGGCACGGAGACCGCGTATCTGATGGCGCTGGATGATCGCATTCTCGCCGCCGCACCGGGTTGCTACCTCACCACCTTCAAAAAGCTCATCGAGACCAAAGGCCCTCAGGATGGCGAGCAAAACATCGCCGGGCAGATCGCCTTCGGCATGGACGAGGCGGACTACTGCATCATGCGCGCACCGAAGCCGACGCTCATCTG
>JBKCXA010000975.1:0-5962 GCA_046316935.1 Prosthecobacter sp. | reverse complement strand
GTTTTGCCGGGCACAAAGGTCAGATCACTGCCGCGCAGGATGTCCGTGGGTGCGTGGCCGCCGTAGTTGAAGCGGATGCCGCGCAGCTCGGCGTGGCCTTCGAGCGTGGGCACGGCTGCGAGCTGGCTGTGATCACGTCCTTGCTCAGGCTCGCTCTCAAAGATGTCATTCAGGCGGCGCACGAGCACGGCGATGTGCTGGGATTGATACCAGATGAGCAGCACGCGGAGGATGGCCGTGCTGGCGAGCGCGGTGATGCTGCTGAAGGCCACAAAGGTGCCCACCGTGATCTCGCGTGCCATCACCATGCGGGCGCCGAACCACAAGAAGCACGCGCTGCTGATCAGGCCGATGCCTTGCAGCACGGTGTCATAGGTCATCGCCATGAAATTGGCGCGGAAGAGCTTTTGCGAGACGCCGAGGAACTGGTTCAGCATCGTGTCGCGAAAGGCCACCTCGGCGGCGGCTGCTTTGACGGACTCCATGCCTTTGATGGCATCGATTTGATGCGAGGCGTAGCGGCCCTCGCTCTCCGCGATGTCCGCAAACAAGGGGCGCAGCACTTTGACGGCGAAAATCATCAGTCCGAGGTAAAGCGGCGCGGTGAGCAGGTACACACCGCCGAGACGCGGGTTGTAGATGAACATCAGCGTCAGCGCTCCGCTGAGTGAAATGAGCGCCAGCAGGCCGGAGACGCCGTGCTGCACCATGAACTCGCGCATCTGCCGTGCGCCATCGAGCCGACGCTGGATATCGCCGGTGCGGCGGCTTTGGAAATAACGCAGCGGCAGGGCGAGGAGCTGGCGCGTGAGGAAATCCAGCACGCTCGCATCGAGCCGCACGGTGACGAAGGCGAGGAGGTATTGCTGGATCAGGTTCGCCGCCTGGCAGAAAAGCAGCGCCACGCCCATGCCGAGCACCACGGTGGTGAGCAGGCCGGGATCATCACCCACCAGCACGCGGTCCACCACGATCTGGGTGAAGACGGGGAAGAGGAGTTGCAGCGCGGTGACCACGACGGCCAGCAGGCCCACCTGCCGCAGCGTGCCGTAGTGCTCGCGGATGAAGGGCATGAGCCAGCGCAGCGTGCCGCGTGTCTCCGGTGCTTTTTCAAAGGCCGTGGTGTAGTCAAACAGCGCCGCGTAGCCGCTCCAGCCTTTGTCGAACTCCTCGCGTGTCATGCGGCGCTTGCCCAGCGCGGGATCATCGATGCGGACGTGCTTCTTGGTGACCTCGTAGAGCACGATCCAGTGGTTCCCCTCCCAATGAACGATGGCCGGCAGCGGCATGACGGGCAGATTTCGACGCGAGACCTTCAAAGCGCGTGCCGCCAGGCCCAGCTCCGTGGCCGCGTGGCACATGCCATGCAGGCTGGTGCCGTCCACGGCAGTGGCGCACAGTTCGCGGATGCGTGTGAGGCTCACCGCCTTGCCAAAATAGCGGCACACCATCGCCAGGGAGGCCGCGCCGCAGTCAGCTTCGTCGATCTGCTGCACATGCGTGATGCGGCAGCGTGAGCGTGTCTTTTTGAAGCGGCCTTCGTCATCGACAAAGGCGTCCGCGTCCGGCGGTGCGGTCTTCGCGGCCTCGGGAATGAGCGCGGCAGCATCCAGCGGCACGCGGGCGGCTTCCGCAGGCGCGGGCGTGTGGATCCCAGTGACAAGTTCGCGAAACACGGGGCATTCACGGCCAATTGACAGGGTGTCCTCGGCGGAAAGCGTGAGAAGCTTCACCTCCGTGAGTGCCTCCACAGCGCACTGCGCCGGAGACAGCGCATCTCCGCTGCGCAGAAAGCGCACCGTCACGCGGCGCTGGTTTTCCAGTGCGCGAAACACACGCGCCTGGCCTTGCAGCAAGATTTGAATGCCTTCAGGCCGCTCGTGCTCTGTGCGCAGCATTTCGCCGGTTTTTGCCTCGCATCGCGTGAGACGCTGCGCGAGCCTGCGGGCCGTTTTTTCCGGCAAATCGCCGAAAACCGCGCTGGAGCGGATGCAGGCCAGATTTTCGATTTCGAGGCTTTGAGCCGCGAGGGCGGCATCGAGGCCCAGGGGGAGGTTTTCGCGGGAAAATGAGCGCAGCGTGGTTTCGGAGGCGGCGCGGAGTGTGTATTTCGACGCACCGATGCATTCACCGGCTTCGAACACGGCGAGTGTCAGCTCCGAGCCATCTCCACGAGCGAGCAGAAGACGCAGGGAGCCGGATTCGATGCAGTGAAGGTCCGCCGGCGGCGGCGAGGCACCGAGCGCCAGCGTGTGCGGCGTGGCAGCGGCGCGGAGCGCGGGTGTGACCGAATCAGGCGGAATCATGAGCCTATCGTGGTGCCTGTTCCGGCATTCAGCACTCCGACCAAAGGAGTAGGACTAAAGTCGGATGGCAGGATTTGGAATCTGACAGGCCCCTCGTTCCGACCCGCCGTATCCGACCAAGGTCTTCCTCCAGAGGTCCTATACCCGGTTGTTTGGAGCTGATGCAGGATAGTCGCCGTCAGCCAAACGGCATCCGACACACAACACAAACTAAAACACAAACACACACGAACATGAAAACCAAGACCAACACCACCAAGCAGACCACCGCCAAGTCCCTCCGCGATCTCAACACCAAGAGCAACCCGCTCGGCGGCCGCAAGCAGGAGCAGAGCGACAAGTAATCCGCCCTTCCTCCGGGAAATGCCACGCAGCCCCCTGCGTGGCATTTCTCCGGCCCGCTCGCTTTTCACCTCAATCTTCACACCCCTTCGCCGTCATGTTTGCCAGCCACCACTATCACCGCGCCCTCGCCCTGCCTGAGAATCCCCTGCTGCGCACTTTGCGGCTGCCGGAGGACACGGACAGGAATCATTACGACATCCTGCGCCCGGAGGAGATTCTCAATGCGGCCACGCTGCGCTGTTTCCGCGAGCTGGGGCTGAAGCCCTGCGATGCCGCCCTGTTTTACAAGAAGCCCGGCTCGCTCGGCGTCATCCACACGGATGTGAGCCTCGAAAACGGCGCTTGGAGGAAAAACGTGGCTGCCGTGAACTGGAATCTCTCCGGCGCGGATTCTGTCATGCGCTGGTATGACATCAAAATGCCCGGCGCGGAGCCGGACGCCTCCATCGCTGATGAGGAGGACGAGTGGTATCGCACGCTCAACGGCATCCATTACGGCTACGTGGGTTCCAAGACGCAGCCAAACCTCCCTCGCAACAAAGTGCGCCAGCTCGCCGCCTCGCCGATCAGCCTGCCGACGCTGGTGCGCACGAATGTGCCGCACAACGTGGAGAATACCGATGACAAAGTCGGCCGCTGGGCCTTGAGCGTGCGCTTCGAGCACGATTTCGACTGCTGGGCCGGCGCGGTGGATGCATTCCGCCCGCTGCTGGCCGCGTGAGGCCGCGCCTCGACGAGTAGGGCGGCTGGTCCCCCAGCCACCGACGAGCATCGTGTGGCCTGCGAGGGCGGCGAATGGTTTCGAGAGCGTTTCGGCCTGCGGCGGCGCTTCGAGGACGAAGCGCCCTACCCGGTGAAGTGCCCTCGTATCCGACTTTCGTTCTAGGACCAAGGTCCGATACCCGGTTGCCTGGAATGCCCCCAGAGTAGTCACCGCCAGCCACCCGGCACCGACACCTTCAACTCCAAACCAACACACACACCCATGAAAACCAAGACTAACACCACCAAGCCGACCCTCAGCGCCAAGTCCCTGCGCGATCTCAACACCACGAGCAACCCTCTCGGCGGCCGTCGTGATGAGAACAAAAGGAAATAATCCCTCATCTGGCCAAAGAGAATGCCATGCGCGAACCGCATGGCATTCCTGCTTTCGGCAAACACGCTCTTCATCTCACTCTGCGAGCAGGCAGAGAGACTGGAGATGACGAGCCGGAGCGAGAGCAAGAAAAGAAAAGAAAAGCCCCGTCCCAAAATCGTGAGCACGCCCAAATCCTCGACGACCCTGCCGCCCTGGCGGGATGAGAAAAATCCGCCACCGTGGCTGTTTCCCGCGCCGGTGCGCACCGGGCGCTTCACGATCTCCTCGCCCGCAGCGGAGCGCTTCAATATCGAAGTCGCTTTGGATCGCCTTCACGCCTTTCACTTCAGCCCGCGGACCGAGACGGAGGTGCTGCACTACGACATGCAGACGCAGTTGCTCGGCAATGTCAGGGGCCGTCTCGGCTCCGGACGTGCCGGGATGTATCGCGGTCATTACGTGAAAGGCGTGGGCCGCACGCAGGCCGCTGCCAATTGGAACGACGAGGGGGACATTTACCACGGCAGCGGCCATCTCGCCGTCGGCTCCGCCATCCGTGAGCGGGCCATCACGCGCTGCCTCCAGGCACATGGAATGGGCAGCCTCATCGTGCCCTGCACGGACGTGCTGCTGGGTCGCCTGACCCCGGCGGAGCAGCGTGCCGTGGCCCAGGCAAAGTCCAGCTCCCGCCCCGCCTTCACCGCCGCGGACTCCCGCTGCATGTCCCTGTCCGTGAAACCGGCCGACTTTGCCCGCATGTCGAATTTCGCCTTCGCGCTGGACCGCTTTGAAGTGCAGCCGCGCAGCATCGCGGAGCTGTTTCTCGACCTCGAATACTACCTGGCCCCGCCTGCGGAGCGTGGCAGCGATGCCGAAGGCTCGCCCCAAACGATCGTGGACGCGCTGGAGCGTGCTTATGAGCGCGGGCTGGCCGCCTTTCGCGCCTTTTCCAGCGCTGGCCTCTTCTGGCTGTATCTGGAGAGCAATTTCACGCTCGACGGCCGCTTTCTCGATCTCGAAACACCCGTGTACTTCGGCCAGCCCTTCGTCGGCGTGTCCGTGAGCCATCCGTATGGTGGCGAGGAACGCGAGGTGCTGGGCTTTGAGGAGTTCAGCTTCATCGGGCACTGGCGCGGCTTCCTCGCCTGGCTCACCGCCCGGCTGCAACTGCTCACGATGGCTGAATGCGGCTGCGGCAAAGAAGTGCGCGCCTATTTGCAGGGCCTGCTGCGGGCGCTGAAGCGTCGTTTTTCACCGAAACATCCGCTCTTTGATGATCGAACGATCATCCAGCAGGCCAATGCGCATCTAGCCGGGGCGCTGGGCCTGGAAGCGGCAGATCGGAAGCGCCTGCACGCCCTGGCGCGGCATGTCTTTGCCCACCGCGTGTACAATCATGCCACGGCTTGTCCCGATCTCGGCTGGCAGGAGGTCACCGCGCCGCCAGCGGACGCCACCGCCCGCAAGCGGCACTTTGTCCACGCCGCCTTCAGCCCCACCGGCGTCCATGGCGGCGGCAGCCAGTATGCAGATCTCATCACCTGTCTGAGCCAGGAAAAAGACCCGCGCCGCCTGCTGCGCACGCTGGAAGCCTGAACGCAAGGCCGGGCGGCTGGTCCTCCAGCTGCCGATGCGCGTCGTGTGGTTTGCGGGAGCGGCGGGTGGTATTCGGGTGCCTTTCGGCCCACGGCGGCGCTTCGGGGACGAAGCGCCCTACCTCACTCCACCTGCCACGCGATCACGCTTTCGCTCAATTCGGCGAAGCGCTGCTGGAGGACTTGGTTTTGCACGCGGGAGAGCACTTCGGGGTCGTCGAGGCTGGGAGGCTGCTTTTCGACGAGCTGGCACAGGCGCCAGTGATCGCGGGCTTGCATGGCGGGGAGGCATTCGCCTTCGCAGGCGCTCAAAAAGGGCTGCTGAAAATCGGGCGCGAGGTCTCCGATGAAGAACCGCTGCTCGCTGTGGTCGAAACCCTGCTGCTGCGCCAGCCTGGCGAGTGTGGTGGCGGGATTTTGACCGAGCTGGAGGCTGAGTTCCTGCGCAGCGCCGGCCTGAGGCACCTTGGCGATGCTGAGGGTGACGCGGTGGAGCTGGAAATGCATCGCGCGCAGGGCTTTTTCGAGCGCGGCGGGAGCGAGAAGCTCGTTTTGCATGTCAGCATGCGCACACTCGATTTGAGCGAGGTCGGCGAGCCAGGCGGCGGAGAGGTTTTTTTCGCGCAGGAAGGTCT
>JBKCXA010000974.1:0-2406 GCA_046316935.1 Prosthecobacter sp. | reverse complement strand
CCGCCGCTCCATGTTCACGAGCTTCCCGTCGGCATCGCCTTCTTCAAGGGCTCGCCAACGCAGCACGCGCAGCCAGTCGTTCCAGATCATCAAAAGGGGGTCGGTTTGGGGAAAGAGTGCGCACTTAACGCGGCTTGCGGCGGATTCCAATCCCGTGTTAAAGCCCGCTCATGAAGAAAACTCCCGCTGATGCCCGCCTCTACGGCATTCTTGATCTCGGCTACGTCCAGCCGGCGCAGGTCGAGGCGATGACGGCCGCGCTTTGCGAGGGTGGCGTCGATTTGATCCAGCTCCGGGCCAAAAAAGCCGCGAAAAGCGATGTCGAAAAGCTCGCGCGGCAGATGCAGGCCGTGCTGCGGGATTTTGAGGTGCCGCTCATCATCAACGACCATGCAGACATCGCCGCGCAGATCGCCTGCGAGGGCATCCACGTTGGGCAGGATGATGATGCCGTCGCGAAGGCGCGTGAAATCACTCGCGGCGCTTGTTTCGTCGGCAAATCCACGCACAGCCTCGATCAGGCCACCGCCGCGCAGGTGGAAGGCGCGGATTACATTGGCTTCGGGCCGCTCTACGCCACGGGAACGAAGCCGGACTACATCCCGATTGGGCTTCATGACATCGCGGAGGCGCATCGCCGCGTCTCGCTGCCCATTTTCTGCATCGGCGGTGTGAATGCTGGGCGACTCGATGAAGTGCTCGCAGCCGGTGCAAGGCGTGTGGTGGTCGTTTCGGCCTTTTTGCAGGCGGCGGATGTTCGCGGCGAGGTGCGAGCGTTGAAGGCGCGACTGCCCTAAAACTCATTTTTCATCTCGCTGATGCTTCTGCGCCGATTTCGACCTCTGCTCCTGCGTGCCTGGCGGCTTTCGCTGCTGGTGCTGGCCGTCGTCGTGATTCAGAAGCGGCAGCCGTCCGGCCTGCAAAGCATCGCGGTGGAGCGAGTGCGGGATTTCTTTCCGGCGGCAGCCTCGCTGGAGCTTGGTGATGGATTTTGGACCGTGAAGGACGCCTCGGGCATCGCTCTCGGCCAGGTGATGCAGACCGCGCCGGAGTCCGACGACATCATTGGCTACTCGGGCAGCACGAACACGCTCATCGCGCTGGATCGCAACCGCCGCATCCTCGGCCTCCGCGTGCTGCGCAGTGGCGATACGACCGATCATCTCGCGGAGGTGATCCGGCATCGCGAGTTCTTCGGGCAGTTTTATCAGAAGAAGGCGGCGGATCTCGCCGCGATGCAGCCACAGGCCGTTTCCGGTGCCACTTTGACGAGCAGCGCCATCGCCGAAGGCGTGCTGCGGCGCATGGGCAAGAGCGCCACGAAATCCCTGCGCTTCCCGCAGGAGCTCACGCTGGAGGAAGTGACCAAGCTCGAACCCAAAGCGAAAGCCCTGCGAGGCGAGGCTCCGCGCTGGGAGGTGCTCGACGAGAAGCAAAACGTGATCGCCATCGCTATTCGCACCGCGCCGGCGAGCGATGGCGTGGTGGGCTACAAAGGCCCGAGCGATTCTCTTTTGCTCCTCGATGCCGAGGGCAAGACGCTCCGCTCGATGGCGCTGCGCAAGACTTACGACACTGAAGCCTACACCGCCTATGTGACCGGCGATCCAGCCTTCTTAAAGACCTTTGACGGCATGACGATGGAGGCCATCGCAGGCATCGACTTCGATCAAGCGGGTGTGGAAGGCGTCTCCGGTGCCACGCAGACGAGCTGGGGTGTGGCGGAGGGTGTGCGAGTGCGTGCGCAGGCCTTTTTGAATGAGAAAGCGGACTCCGCCGCCTGGTGGCAGCGCATCCGCTGGCGCTGGCAAGATGCCGGACATCTCATCGTGATCCTCTCCGCCTTCGTGATGGCTTTCACACGCTTGCGCGGCATCGCGTGGTGTCGGCATGCTCATCATGCTCTGCTCGTGTTTTACGGAGGTTTTGTGTCCGGCGAGATGCTTTCGCAAGGTCTCATGGCGGGCTGGGCCGCCGGTGGTGTGCCATGGCGGAATGCCATCGGCCTCGTGGCGCTGGCGGCGGTGGCTTTGCTCGGGCCGGTGTTCAGCTCGAAGCAGCTCTACTGCCATCACATCTGCCCGCACGGCGCTTTGCAGCAGCTTTTGGCCAAACGGCTTCGCTGGCAATGGTCACCCTCGAAACGGCTCGACGGGTTTTTGAGCATGCTGCCCTTCGTTTTGCTTCTCGTGGTCTTTGTGAGCGTCGTTTGGGCCGTTGGGCTCGATTTGAATCAGGTGGAGCCTTTTGATGCCTACCTCTTCCGCGTCGCAGGCATCGCCAGCATCGTCATTGCGCTCGTGGGGCTGGTGTGGTCGCTTGTCACGCCGCTGGCCTACTGCCGCTTTGGATGCCCCACCGGTGCGTTGTTCAAGATGCTGCGCTTCACGGGTAGCAGCGACCGCC
>JBKCXA010000973.1:0-22761 GCA_046316935.1 Prosthecobacter sp. | reverse complement strand
GCGCCAGCTCGATGCGAAGTTCAAGGCCACCGGCCATGTGAATGCCTACTTCCCGCTGCTCATCCCGCTGAGCTACCTCGAAAAAGAGGCGCAGCATGCCGAGGGCTTTGCCACCGAGTGCGCCGTCGTCACCCATCATCGCCTCGAAGCACAGAAGCAGCCCGATGGCAGCACCAAGATGGTGCCCACCGGCGAGCTCGCGGAGCCTTTCGTCATCCGCCCGACCTCTGAAACGATCATCGGCGCCGCCTTCGCCCGCTGGGTCGAGAGCTACCGCGATCTGCCGCTGCTCATCAATCAATGGGCGAACGTCATGCGCTGGGAAATGCGCCCGCGTTTGTTCCTGCGCACCGCCGAGTTCCTGTGGCAGGAAGGCCACACCGCCCACGAAACGGCTGAAGAAGCCATCGTCGAGACCGAAACCATGCACAAAGTGTATGAGGACTTCCTTCGCGATCACCTCGCCATCCCCACGATCCCCGGTGAGAAGACCGAGCGCGAGCGTTTCCCCGGCGCGGTGCGCACTTTGACTGTCGAAGCGATGGTGCAGGACAAGAAAGCCATCCAGGCCGGCACCTCGCACTACCTCGGCCAAAACTTCGCCAAGGCAGCCGGCATCCAGTTCCTGGGCCGCGACAACACGAAGCAGTTCGCGCACACCACGAGCTGGGGCGTCAGCACGCGCCTCATCGGCACCATGATCATGGCCCACGGCGATGACGATGGCGTCATGCTCCCGCCACGCGTCGCGCCGCAGCAGATCGTCATTTTGCCCGTTACTCCAAAGCCGGATACCCGCCAGGAAATCATCGACGCCTGCGAGGCGCTCGCCCAAACGCTGCGCTCGCAAACCTGGGCTGGTGAGCCCATCCGCGTCCATGTGGACAAGCGCGATCTGGCCGGTGGTCAGAAGAATTGGGAGTGGATCAAGAAAGGCGTGCCCATGCGCGTCGAGATGGGTCCGCGTGACATCACCAGCCGCAGCGTCGCCGTGGCCCGCCGTGACAAAGGCCCGAAGGAGAAGGAATTCATTCCCAAGGAAGAATTCATCCAGACTGTGCAGGAGCGCCTCGGCGAAATCCAGCAGGCCCTGCTCACCCGCGCCACCGCCCTGCGCGATGCCAACATGAAAAAGCTCGACACCCTCGACGAGTTCAAAGCCTTCTTTGCCGATGAAAACGGCGGCGGCTTTGCCCTCATGCACTGGGCTGGCACCATGGAAGAGGAAGAAAAGCTCGCGAAGGAGAACAAGATCACCATCCGCTGCATCCCGAACGGCGATGCCTACGCCGAGGAGGGCAAGTGCTTCCTCACCGGCCGCCCCAGCAGCCGCCGCGTGGTCTTCGCCCGCAGCTACTGAGCCTGCGGGAGAGCACACCCCTTGCTACCGCATTGATCTCCGAATAACCGGGGCGATTTGCAGGCAGCACCAGCTTTCGCCTTTCACCCAGCCGTCATCATGGCGGAGAACGCAGCGCAGCGTGGCCGGTGGTTTGTCACCGAGGTAGGTGTCGGCCTTGATGAGGCCGATGGAGAGGGTGCCATCCGAATGAAGGGTGATGGTTTGTGGCTTGTCGCTGTCAAACCAGCCATCTTCGGTGAAGACAATGATCTTTTCCACATCACGCTGACGGGTGTGCACGAGGGCACGAGCATCCGCAGGACGCAGCGTGAGGGTGATTTCGCCACCGTGTTCGGAGGCCTCGGCTTTCCAGGCATCGCTGGTTCGTTCTGAGCGAGCACGCTCGGCTTCGAGCAAGCCATGCCAGGTTTCGTTTCGCGTGGAGGTGGCCGCGACTGGCAGGCTGAGGCTCAAATCCATCGCCCCCGGATGGCAGCTTTTGCCACAACACATCCAGGAAGCTTTGGCATTGAGGGTGACCTCCACCCCCGGCTTCAAATTGGCGGGCGGGCGCAGTTCCGTGCGCAGCATGACATCGCGATCAAAGCCCTGCGCTTTGATTTGGAACATCAGCGTCCGCTCCGGCTCAGGATAGACGAGCGGACCGGCCTGCCAGCCTTTTGGCAGATCCCACTTCAATTGGGTGGGAACGCCGACGATGCCCGGAAAGCGCCAGTAAGTATGCCAGCCACGATCATGCCGAATCCAGAGCCCCACCGTGAACGGCTTCCCTGGCACCACCGCTGATTGCTCGGAGACAAGCTGCAGCTTCAGGCCTGTCTGGGCCAGCGCAGGCGACGTCAAAATGACGAGCCCCAGCAGTCGCAGCAAAGCGAGGCGTGAGAGATTGAATTGGGTTGATGAAATTCCGGGCATTCACTCACTCCAACGTGACCAGACCGGCTTTTAGCGCATGCTTCGTGAGGCCTGCTACATCATGAATGTCGAGCTTCTTCATCAGATCGGCCCGGTAATGATCGACGGTCTTGGGCGATAGCTTCAAGTCATGAGCGATCTGCTTGCTGCTGCGTCCACGGGCCAGCAGGCCGAGGACGTCTTTCTCCCGGCTGGTGAGCTTCATCGGGCCGGTTTTGCCACTTTGTCCGCCTCCTGCGGCATGGTGAATGACCTGACCGGAGTGATAGTGCGCACCACGAACCACCGCGCGGAGTGCATCGTAAAGCACCGCGAGAGAATCGTGACGGTGAAACATGCCATGCGGCTGCTCGCGCAGCGGGAGTGCCAGCATTTCATCGCTCCCTTCTCCGGCGAGGACGAGCAAACGGATCTGCGGATGCTCCGCATGCACCCGTCTCACCAATGTGGTGCAACTCATGTCCTCAAGGGCGCAGCCGATGAGCAGCAGCTCGGGCGGCTGTTTGGAACAAATCTCCAGCACCTCACTTCCACTCGCACACTGGCCGGCAACCAGCACCTGCCCCTCGTTCGAGACGGCGAGCATCAGCAGCTCCCGCAGGAGGCATTGGCTTTCGGCGATCACCATCTTGGTTTTCATCTGGAGAGTGCGAAAAAATGAGGTGAGCAGCTTTTTGAGACGCCAGAAAAGCAGGCTGTGGCGGATACTGGATGAAATTGGAGCAAAAAGCAGATGTCTAGGCAAGGTAAAAGCAGAAAACCTCGTGCCAGGCCCCTTGGAGAATCCCGGGGCAGGCCCCTGCAAAATTCCCGTGAAGGACCGCGGCAACCATCGGGCGAGCGACTGCAAACTCACCCGTATTGCCTTTTGAACACCTCGGCTGCTCAGATGCGCCCTCCACTCTCCCGAGAATGAAAACGCTGCACCTCCCGGCCCCAGTCCGCCTCGTCATCATCGCCACTGCGATGATGCTGTCCCTCTCCGGCTGTGCTCTGAGCCTCGTCAGCTCTTACGATGAGGTCACTGACCGGGCGGTGCAGGAGCTGGCATCAAAAACGGAGGCGGTGATCGCGGATGCCACCACCGGTGGTTCTTACCGCAGGCATGCCGCCTTCTATGCGCAGGCCCAGGGAGAGATCAGCGCCATCGAGATGCGCTCCGCGGTGTATCAAAACAACGAGGCGGAGATCGCCGCGCTCGGCAGCCTGCGCACCGCCATTAAAAACATGGGGCGCATCCACCAGATCGCCGGCTCGCTGCGCCCTGAGGAGGCGGATGGCGTGAGATCCCTGCTGCGCAGCCTCATTCATCATCAGATATCCAAAAAGCGCAGCAGTCATGTTTTGAACCCGCCAGCCTCCTGAGGACACGCCATGAACTTTGAACAAACACTCCAAGCCATGGTGGCCGCCGCCTCAAAAGCCGCCAAAGGCCAGTGGAAGGCCATGAACGAATATGCCGAGGCTGAGTTTCGCCTGCTGGCCGCCTCGGCGATGCGGCTGGAGGCCAGTTTCGTCACCGACATGGCGGAAGCGGCCTTGCAGACGAACGCCAAGAAGCGGGCGAAGATGGAGAAGATTGCCAAGGAACGCACGAAGCTGGCCCTTGAGAATCTGGAACTGGCTGCCGCGACGGTCGTGAACATGTCGAAGGCAGATGTGAAAATGGCCGCGCAGGACGCGGCCAATGCGGCGGTCAAGGTCCTGCTGACCGCCGTGAACGCCTCTCTCGGCGTGCCTCTTTTGTAAGTCCGTCCTTCACACCACCAACCACGCCCCACCATGCCTTCTCAACGAAAAACCCTTCACGGCAAATCACGCCTCTTTGATGTTCGACCTGACCGCTACGATGTGCGTGACCGGAAATACCAGCCAAAGCTCGTCAACCTGCCTGCGGTGTATCCCGCCATCGAATTCGCTGATGACCTCCTCCCACGCTACAGCAAGCTCGTGCTCGACCAGGGTGAGGAAGGTGCATGCACGGGCTTCGGCCTGGCGGCGATGATCAATTACCTCCGCTTCCGCCAGGCCGTGTTCCCGACTGGCAGTGTCGTCGAGGATGCTCCGCTGCCGGAAAAGGTGAGTGAACGCATGCTCTACGAGCACGCCCGGCTTTACGACGAATGGCCGGGAGAGGACTACGATGGCTCGAGCTGCCGCGGAGCCATGAAAGGCTGGCACCGGCATGGGGTGTGCCTGAAAACGACCTGGCCCTACATGCAAAAGGGCAAGACCGGCAAGCTGGACCAGCCCGGCAAACCCAAGCCCAAGTGGGCCGTGGAGGCCGCCCAGATCGCCCTCGGAGCCTACTACCGCGTCGAGACCGATGACATCACCGCGATGCAGAGCGCCCTCCATGAGGTGGGAGCCGTGTATTGCAGCGCGAATGTGCATGACGGCTGGGATTTGAAGGACGTGGAGGACAAGGTGGGAAACCTCTCGGTCATGACTTGGAAGCCCGGTCGTGAGGCTGCCAGCGGCCATGCCTTTGCCATCGTGGGCTACAACCAGCGCGGTTTCATCGTGCAAAACTCTTGGGGACCCGGCTGGGGTTACCATGGCTTTGCCCTCATGCTGTATGGCGACTGGCTGGAGAACGCCACGGATGCCTGGGTGGCCACGATGGGGGTGCCGGTGATGCAGGACAAGGTGCCCACGACCTTCACCACGCGTGCGCTGCATCGGGTGTCTTCGAGTGTTTCCCCCGGCTTTGCTGGAGCCGCGCCGGACTCACCCACCGCGCCCTGGAGCGAAGATCTGGCACGTCATCATTCCGTCGTGCTCGGCAATGACGGCGTGCTGCTGCGGAACTCGGGTGCCCACAGTGGCAGCGGTTTCGCCCAGGAGGTGGTGTTTCAAAAATTGCGGGACTGGATGAAGGCGGGCGTCAAAAACCGCAAGGTGGCCATCTACGCCCACGGCGGCCTCAATCACGAGGAGGACGGCATCAAGCGCGTGCAAATCATGGCCCCCTACTTCATGGCGAACGGCATCTATCCCATCTTCGTCGTTTGGAAGACCGGCTGGAAGGAAAGCCTGCGGGACATGGGTGTCGATGCCTTGAAAAAGATCCTCCCGGATTCCTGGCTGCCCTCTCAGGCCAGAGGCATCGGTGACTGGTTGAAGGAGCAGGTCAGTGATGGTGCCGACTACACCGTCGAGACGACGCTGGGATTTCTCGGAAAATCTCTCTGGCGGCAGATGAAGCAGAATGCGGAGGCCTCGGGACGCGAGGGGCACGGAGCAGCGATCTTCGCCAAGGAGATCAGCTCGCTGCTCGGCAGCTACAAAACCGCCGAGATTCATCTATTGGGCCACTCGGCCGGGGCCATCTGGCATGGCCACTTCATCTCCACGCTCTCCAAAATCGATAAAACGGCCACACTGGCCTCCTGCCATCTGTTTGCCCCGGCCTGCACCGTTCCTTTTGCCAACGAGCACTACGCCCGCGCCCTCAACCGCGGCACACTGCCAGGCACGAAGCTGCACGTGAGCAATCTCGACAACACCGCCGAGCTCGAGGACAACGTGGGCGGCTTTTACGGCAAATCACTTCTCTACTTCGTCAGCCGTGCCTGCGAAGAATGGCACAAGACTCCGATCCTCGGCATGGAGGCCGCCTGGAACAGCGCCCTCGATGACAAGGACATCTTCCAGCTCATCAACCGCAAGGGGCAGGACGAGTTTGGCTTCATGGATGCCGTGCAAAAGTGGCGCAACACCGTCGCCACCAAAAAAGTCCCCGCGCCCATGCTGAAGAAGTCCGGCGAAACGGTTCACAATGGCAAAAAACAAAACCCGCCGAGCCATGGCGGCTTCGACAACGACACCCTCTACATCACCCGCACGCTCAACCGCATCCTCAATCAGGCTGAAGACACCGCGCTTCCCCATCCTGTCGTCTCTCTCGCCGATTTTTAACTCTAACCACCCCCGAATCCCATGACTACACGCGCCGCCATCGAATGGTTTCAGACCACTTTTGACAAAGAACTCCGTGCCGCCGTCCAAGGCACGCCCTTCAATATCGATCTCCTCTCCGCCATCGCCTATCAGGAGACTGGCTACATCTGGCACCGCCTCCTCAAAAAAGGCATGAAGCCCAAAGAGATCCTCCGCCTCTGCGTGGGGGATACCATCGACAAAGGCCGCAAAGCCTTTCCACGGGACAAGGCCCATCTCCTCGAGCACGCGAAGGGAGCCGCCATGTTCGCCGTCGCCCGGCGCTGCCTCGTGGACATCGCCGCGATCCTGCCAGACTTCCAGGCTGCCGCCGCCAACAAGGACAAGTTCTTCCGCGGATTCGGAATCTTCCAGTATGACCTCCAGTTCTTCGACAAGGACCAGGACTACTTTCTCAATGAGAAGTGGAGTGAGGCCTCCGAGTGCTTCCCACGAGTGATCAAAGAACTCTACGAGGCCATGAAGCGCCAGAAGTGGTCGTCCAAGCAGACGCTCACCGATCTGGAAAAGATCCACATCGCCATCGCCTACAACAAAGGCACCTCCGACCTCTCGAAAGGCCTCAAGCAAGGTCACAAGAACAGCGAGGGGCAATACTACGGCGAGCTCGTCTCCGCCTTCTATGATATCGCCCGCAGCATCCCGGATGATCCAGGCACCGCGGCAGGTGGAGGCCCGGGCATGAACATCGTGCGCGAGACTCCTTTTGTCCCGCTCACCACGGGCAGCAAGCCGCCTGCCTATCCCGGCAGGCTCATCGTGCTCGACAGCAAGGACAAGGCTTCGACAAGGCTCATCCAGCAGCGGCTTCGCGATCTCGGCTTCACCCAGCCAGGCAAAAAGGGCGAGGAGCCCTTGAGCGTCGATGGCGATTTCGGCCAAAACACCCTGGCCGCGGTGCAGTTGTTCCAGGCCCGCCATACCGATGCGCATGGCGGCCCGCTTGAAATCGATGGAAAAGTCGGCGCGGACACCTGGGGCGCCCTTTTCGGTGCCAAAACCGTGCCAGTAAGCGATGTGCCCGCCGCCAAAAGCGAACTGCTCGTCGAGGTGCTCGATGTCGCCTCAAAAGAAGTCGGTGTCCGCGAGGTCGGAAACAACGCCGGGCCGCGTGTGGAGCAGTATCAAAAGAGCGTCGGCATCTCCCGGGGGGACGCGTGGTGCGTGGCCTTTGTTTACTGGTGCTTCCAGACCGCCGCGGCGAACAAGGGTGTCACGAATCCCATGCAGAAGAATTGCCGGACAGGCGGCGTGCTCGATCTGTGGAACCGCGCCCGTGTGGCCGACATTCCCACCATCAGCACGGAGCAGGCCCTCGATAATCCTGCCCGCGTGAAGCCGGGCATGGTTTTCATCATCTCGACCGGCGGGGGCAAAGGACACACCGGCCTCGTCTCGCGTGTGGTGGGCAACCGGCTGGAGACCATCGAGGGCAACACTAACGATGGCGGCTCCCGCGAGGGCATCGGCGTCTTCCGCCGCACCTCACGCACCATCGCCTCCATCAATCGCGGGTTCATCAACTTCGGCTGAGCCAGGCGGCGACAGCCACCGGCAGCCGGAGCGGCACGCTCCCTGCTGAGAAGACACGATGTCCGCCTTGCGTCGGCAAGGGCGAGCGCCCATGTTGGGTGCCCGTTTTCCTCTCCCGTGAGTTTGTCCGCCCCAAAAATCGTGATCATCGGCGCCGGCCTGTCCGGTCTGGCCTGCGCCCGTGTGCTGGCGAGGTCTGGCGTGCCGTTCACGCTGCTCGAAGGCTCGAATGGTGTCGGAGGCCGTGTGCGCACGGATGTGGTGGATGGCTTCCGGCTGGACCGGGGATTCCAGGTGTTCCTGCCGGCCTATCCGGAGGCACGCCGCGTGCTCGACTACGCCGCCCTGAATCTGTGCCCGATCTATCGCGGCGCGGATGTGTTTGTGAAGGACAGCTTTCACCGTGTGGCGGACCCGGTGGGGCATCCGCTCAGCGCCCTGCGCTCCATGCGGGATGAGGAGGTGGTGGCACTGAGAGACAAGTGGTTCACGCTCGTGCTGCGCAAAGAGGCTTTCGGATTGAAGGAACCGCCCCGTGGACTGCCTGACATGGAGGCGGAGGACTACCTGCGGGAGTTTGGCTTTTCCGAGCGGATGATCGACCGCTTCTTCCGCCCCTTCTTCGGCGGCATTTTCCTCGAAAAGGATCTGCGCAGCTCGGCGAGGATGCTGTTGTTCTTGTTTTCCATGTTTGACCGTGGCGGCAGTGCCCTGCCAGCCCAGGGCATGCAGGCCATTCCTGACCAGCTCGCCATCGCCCTGCCTCCCGGCAGCCTGCGGCTAAACACGCCGGTGACCCAGGTGCGGCGTGGCGAGGTCACACTAGACAGCGGTGAGCTGCTGAGAGCCGATCACATCGTCATGGCTGTGAGCGAGGAGGCCGCGTTCCGCATGCTGCCCACCGGGGTGGACTGCATGCCAAAGCCCGCCCGCTCCACCACCTGCCTCTACTTTGCCGCGCAAGAGGCGGACATGCCGGTGAGAGAGCCCATCCTTCATCTCGATGGCGATGGACGTGGCCCGGTGAACTCCGTCTGCGTGCTCTCGCGCATCTCCCCCGCCTACGCTCCGCCCGGTCAGCACCTCATCTCCGCATCCATCATCGGCATGCCCTCCAGCACTGAGCTCGAAGAAGTCGTGCGGGATCAGATGACGCGCTGGTTCGGCCCCTGCGTGCAGCGCTGGCGGCATCTGCGCACCATCCAGGTGCGCCACGCCCAGCCGGAGACACGCCAGCTCAAGCTCGGTGAGGGTCCCCTGCCCCCGGTGATCGAGCCCGGCCTCTACCGCTGCGGGGACTGGTGTGAGGATGTGTCCATCAATGGAGCACTTCTCAGCGGTCGCCGCGCCGGCGAGGCGCTGCTCCGTGCCATCGGAGAGCCCGTGTGACGAGCGCCAAGGACGCCATCCATCACGCCTGCCGCAGTCGTAACCCCGGCCCTTTATCATGCCCCCTCTCTTTCCTCTTCTCACCACCCTCCTCCTCGGCGGCCTGCTCTCCTGGATGTGGATGACGGATAATGTCATGCGTTCAGCCGCCGTCGTGCTGCTAGGTGGCTTGTGGTTCCTGATGAATGGAATGTGGTGGGCGCTGCGGAAAAAGGGCGCTCGCTGGCAGCGCCTCGCGGTGCTCGTGCTGGTCATGGCAGGCGTGGTGGTGTTTTTCCGCTTCGCGGTGCGGTATGAAGGCAGCGCCGATGGCTCCGCCTGGCCTCAGCTCGCTTTCAAATGGCAGAAAAAGGATGCGCCGGTCGTGCCGATGCTGGGCGAGGTGAAAGCGGAGCCTTCGCTCGCTGATGTCACACCGCCGGGCGTGCGTGACATTCCTCGATTTCTTGGAACGAAAGGCGATGGCGTGCTGCCTGCGGCAGAGTTTTCCACCGACTGGACCACCAAATCACCGCGTGAGGTCTGGCGCATTCAGGTGGGCCCCGGCTGGTCTGGCTTTGCGGTGGTGGGACATCGCGCCATCACGCAGGAGCAGCGTGGCGAGCTCGAGTGCGTGACCTGCTACGACATCCGCGATGGAAAGCTGCTCTGGTCCCACACGGACAAAGCGCATTTTAATGAGCTCATGGGCGGCGAAGGCCCACGGGCCGTTCCCACGGTCGATTCGATGGCAGGGCGGGTTTTTACCATGGGCGGCATGGGAATGCTCAATTGCCTCGATCTCGCCACCGGGGAGAAAAAATGGCAGCGGGAGGTGCTGAAGGATGGTGGAGCCTCCCGGAATCTTGAGTGGGGAAAAAGCTCCTCGCCGCTGCTGACGCCCGCGCATGTCATCTGCTCCGCAGGCGATGATGGTGCCTCTTTGATCGCCTACGATCGCGAGACTGGAAACATCGCCTGGAAGGCTGGAAACGATGGCGGCAGCTATGCCTCGCCCGTTTTGCTCACGCTCAACGGCCGCGAGCAGATCGTCACGGTGAACCGCGGCAGCGTCTCCGGCCATGATCCGGTATCGGGAGCGATTCAGTGGCAGTTTGAGTGGCCTGGCATGTTTCCGAAAGTGGCCCAGCCGCAGGTCGTCGGAGAGAAGCAATTGCTCATCACCTCCAGCTACGGTTTGAAAAGCCATCTGCTGGAGATCGAGGCGGGCTCAAAGACGCCGCGTGTCATCTGGGCGGAGAGCAATCCACGCACCAAATTCAGCAGCGCCAGCGTGTTTGGCGATCACGCTTATGCAATTGATGAAGGCACGCTTTGCTGCGTGAGCTTGAAGACCGGCGAACGCGTGTGGCGTGAGGGCCGCTACGGCTTCGGCCAGCAGATCCGCGTGGGGGATGATCTCCTGCTCATCCAGGCCGAAAAAGGCCCCGTCGTGCTCGTGAGGCCCTCACCCGAAAAACTCGTCGAAATCGCCCACCTCGACGCCCTGAGGTCCAAAACATGGAACCCGCCCACCCTCGCCGGTCGCTGGCTGCTGCTCCGAAATGATCGCGAGGCGGTGTGTTATGAGCTTCCACCGCGGTAGAAGAAAATCATCGCGATGAAGAGGCATGCCTGAAGCACGAGAACCGGCCGAATCCACCGTGCCACCGGGCTTTTCACATTGGGCGTGAGGCGCTGGATCTCGCGATAGTCAGTCGCGAACACAAGACGCACCTTGGAAGAAAGGAGGAGGCGCAGGATCACGGCTTGAATGAGAATGGCTCCAAGGCCGGATGGCATGTTCAGGATGCCGTTAAATATCATGACCACCGCCCGCAAAACAGCGAGCAGGCCACCCCAACGTTGCAATTTGAGCAAGCCGACTCCCACCAACAAAAGGGCGAGTGAGTTCGCGATTTGATCATAAGGCAGCTCGTGAAGCGCCACCTCCACATCAAACATCCGCCCCAAAAAGCGCATGCGAAGCATGTAGGCGGCTGGTTGGGCGATGGCGAGTGAGAGGAATAGGATGCCCAGCGCCTTCAGATGTCCTTCTGTCCTTAGATGCTCAAGCCGCACGCGGCTCGCCTCCGCGTCCGTGACGAGGAGATCGGCCTGCGGTGGTGCATAAGGATTGGAGGAATCCATGTTTCCATCGTGATGCTGGCGGAATGTTTTGACCAGCTTTTCATGCCTCTCACGGCCACAGCACCAGAATCCCAGCGCCGCCCAGCAGGGCGATGCCAAAGCCGGTGGCGATGGGTTTGATGAAGCTGCGGGCACCGAGGAAGATGGCGAGGATCATTTTGAAGGCGATGTTTGTCAGGCCGCCGAGCAGGATCATGCGCCAGCCGATGGCGGCTTCGAGGTGTCCAGTGCTCACGAGCCGCGAGGTGGAAAGGGTGATGGCATCCATGTCAGTGAGGCCGGAGAGGGCGGCGGCGGCGTAGAGGCCGGAGTTGCCGAAGTGCTGCTTCGCGGCGGCGACGACGACGAGCACCACGGCATACAGCAGGCCGAAGAGCACGGCGCTTTTCAGCTCGGAGGGTGGTGATTCCTCGTGATGGCTTTTGCTCTGCCTCTCAGACAGCCGGTGAGCCACGGCGGCGACGAGACCAAACCAGGCCATCATGGCCAGCAGAGGCGGCAGCAGGGCCTGCATGTGCGCGGGAGCCGTCGCCATGACTTCAATGATGACTCGCAGAAACACCACCGCGGAGGCGATCAAGGCCATCGCGGCCAGACAGAGCCCGCAGGCACCGGCATCGCGGCTGCGACGAGCGAGGCTGGCGGTGGTGGCAGTGCTGGAAACGAGCCCGCCGAAGAAACCGGCCAGCGCCGTGCCTTTTCCCGCACCGAAAAACTTCCCCGTGAGGTAGGCGGCGAGGCTGATGCCCACAATCAGCACGACCATCAGCCAGATGGAAAAGGGATTCAGCACGCCGAGATAGCCCATCTCGCGATTCGGCAGGGCAGGAAGAATGACCAGCCCGGCCAGCACCAGCCGGGCGATCTCACGCAGGTCATCCTCGCCGATTTTACGAACCATGTCGTGGAGCGTTTTTTTGCTTTGCAGCAGCACCATGACGCTCCCGGCGATCGTGACGGCCTCCAGACGATGGTCGAGCACGGTGAGCACGCCAGTGGCAAACATCACCAGCATGGCCATCTCCGTGGTGAGGCCTGAATCGGGCTCCGCGGCCTTCAGTTCCGCCACATGGGCGATGACGATGAGAGCGCCGATCGCGATCAAACCTGCGCCCAAGGCCCATCCTCCATACGCCAGGCCCAGCAGGCCGCTGAGAGCACCGAAGAGGCTCACCAGCGCAAAGGTGCGGATGCCCGCCATGCGCTTCTGCGCCCACTCGCGTTGGAGGCCCACGAGCAACCCCAGGCCGAGGGCGATGCAGAAGGATTGCAGCAGGTCGGCAGTGGGCGGCAGGGCGGCGGGAGCATTCATGGATTAGGAAACGGGCCGAAAAGACAGGCTGTGGCGCAAAATTCCCGCCGGGATGGTTGACGCCAGTCCTTTAACCTCGTTTAACTACCTTGATCCACTCCGCCGCTCATGTCACCGAACGATTTCCTTTCTCCTGGTCTTCAACTGGGCCTCGAACACACCACGCTCACCGGCTGGGTGATCTGCGGCATCCTCGTCCTGCTCTCGGTCTTCAGTTGGGCCGTGATGCTTGGGAAGCATGTTTTGATCTCACGGGCTCATAAAGCCAATCTGAGCTTCCTGCGGGCCTTTCGCGAGAGCGGCCATCCGCTGGCCTTGTTCCAAAAAAACGAACACCAGGAGCGTTCGCCCTTTGATTTGATCTACCACGAGGCCGCGCGGGAGATGGCGTTTTATCTCACGGGCGATGAAGAGCCCGGCGACGGCTTTGCCACGCGTTTGCAAGGCGCGGGCCGGGTGACGCCTTCGCAAATGAGCGCGGTGCAGACGGTCATGGAGCGCTGCGTGGCGCAGGCGGCGCTGCGGCTGGAGGGCCGCATGGGCACTGTGGCCACCGTTTTGACGACCGCTCCATTCCTCGGCCTGCTCGGCACGATCTGGGGCATCATGGATGCCTTCAGCGGCCTCATGAAGGCGACGACTGAGAGCGGTCTGGCCTCGCTGGCCCCCGGTGTGTCCTCCGCGCTGGTCACGACCATCGCCGGCCTGCTGGTGGCGGTGCCAAGCATCGTCGGATACAACTACCTCGTGAACCGCATCCGCGGCATGATCGTGCGCCTCGACAACTTCGCCGCTGAACTGAGCGCCTCGCTCGACCGCGCCTTTGTGGATCATCGCTTCCAGGGCGAGGCCCTGCCGAGCATCAGCACCTTCGCCGCGCCGAGCATGCCGGCCTTTGGCGGCGCGGCCACCAGCGCGATGCCTGCCCCTGGCCTCCGTTAATCTTTCTCCTGGCATGAAACGCATCTCAAACCAGCGCCAGCTCCGCCTCATCAGCGAGATCAACATCACTCCGATGCTCGATCTCGTGCTGGTGCTGATGTTTGTGTTTCTGCTGGCGGCTCCGCTGATGAAGCGGGACAAGACGCTCACTGCCGCGCCACCCGCTCCGCAACTCGGCGAAGACGCGCCGAAGTCGTCCGTGCGCCTCTTTGTGCATAAAGATCAATCCGTCACGCTCGATGGAGCCATGCTGGCGCGTGCGGATCTGCCTTCCGCCCTCAAACAGCTCGTCTCCCAGCGCCCCGGTGCCGGTGTCGAGGTGCGCATGCATCGAGATTTGAGCGTTCAGCAGCTCGTCGAGGTCATGGACATGCTCGAAGACGCCGGCATCCGCAAAACTGCCGTCGCCACGCATGCCGATGAGCCCTGACTTCCTTTCACAATGAAACGCCCACGACCCTCGACCCTCGAGCCGCTGGCACCCGCGGTGCTCGTGGTGCTCGCCGCTCATGCGGTGCTGGTGCTGCTGGTGGTGTGGGGCTGGCAGGAGATGAGGCGTTCGAAGGCTGGCACGACGTTGGTATGGCTCAACCCGGCTGATTTTCGCGATCCCGTGGCCGCAGCGGCTCCGCCAAAGGCCGTCCTGATCCGTCCGCCTCTGGCAGCGGTCAAAAAAGCACCGGAAGCGCCCACGAAGGCTCCGCCGAAACCTCCCGCGCCGCCTGTCGAGGCTCCGGTGGCAAAGGCCACCCTCGTCGCCGCGCCGCCGCAGCAGGCCATGCCCGCACCGGTGGAGGGCACGCCGCTGTTTGCCGGTGCTGCCGTGCCGAAACCCGCCGCGAACCGCAACATCACCCTGCGCCGCGCCGTGCCCAAGCCGAAACCCGCCATCTCCGCGGAGATCCAGGCGCCCGCCCCCCCGCTAGCCGGTGCTACCCTGGCCGATATGGCCCGCCTCAGCCGCTTTCGTCCCGGCCCCGCCCTGCTGCCTCCACCGCCCATCGAGCAAAAGGATGAACTGCCCCCCGGCCTGAACATGGACGCCGTGGACAATGCCGTGAACGCCGCCTTTGACGCGGCCTGGACCGCCCCGCCGCTGGATGCCGTGCCCGTCACGCAGCGCAGCGCCACGCTTACCCTCTCCGTTGGCAAGGACGGGCGTGTGTTTGGCTCGCAAATGATCCGCCCATCCGGCTCGCATCCGCTGGATGATTCGATCCTCGCTGCGGTGGCCAAGGTGACACGAATTGAAACCACTCTCCCCTCGCAATTCCCAAAACAGAGCTACGATCTCGAGCTGACTTTCACCATCCTGCCATGATCTGCCGCGCGTCCTTTCTCCTCCTCGCGTGCCTCGCCGCCCTTGCCCCGCTTTCCTCGCGGGCGCAATCCGGCGCGGAAGGCCCTTGGTGGAAGAAAATCCCTCTCATCGGCCGTTTCGGCTCCGGCGGCGACGAGGTGAAAAAGACCTCCATGCCTCGCCTGCGGCTCGGTGACTTCTCCGGCGGCACCGGCAGCAGTGCCAAGGCGGGCCTGAGGGACGAGTTGCTGGCCTCACGCGAGTTTTTTGTGGCCACGACGGATGAGCCTTCGGATTACACGCTTGATGGTTCCTCAGTAGGAGGTCGCGTGAACGGCCGACTGCTCGACAAGAAGGGCAAAAAGCTCTTTGAGCGCAGTTATGCCGCGCCAGGCCTCGATGAGAACATCAAGGCCCTCGCCGATGATGTGATCTACACACTCACCGGCATGCCCGGCCTCGCCACCAGCCGCATCGTCTTCGTGAGTGACAAATCCGGCCGCAAGCAGGTCTATGTGTGCGATTCTGATGGCCGCGAGGTGCAGCAGGTCACGCATGACCGCCATGGTGCGGTCTCTCCGTCCATCTCGCCAGATGCCTCCATGATCGCCTTCACCAGCTACCGCAGCGGTTTCCCCGATGTGCGCCTGATGGACATTCACTCCGGCTGGGAGCGTGAAGTGAGCGACACGCCGGGCAGCAGCGCTGGCCCGGCCTTTTCGCCCGATGGCAGCCGACTCGCCATGGTGATGAGCTTCATCGGCAATCCCGAGATCTTTGTCAGCGAGCTCAATTCCAACACCGCCGCCTGCATCAGCGATTCCGTCGGCGCACCCGGCAGTCCCTCGTGGCATCCCGATGGCAAACGCATCGCCTTTTCCAATGACGATGGCGGTGGCTCCTCCATCTACATCGTCGAAGTGCCCGAAAAGGAAGGACAGGCCACGCGGCTCTTCCGCTGGAGCACCGGATGGGGAGACTCGACTGATCCTGAGTGGTCGCCGGACGGCAAGAAGATCGCCTTCACCGCCCGCAGCGGCGGCCAGTGGATCGTGGCGATGAAGTCCTACGCCGGTGGCGGTTCCACCGTCATCCAGCGCGGCGGGGCCATGCACCCGAGCTGGAGCCCGAATGGACGCTATCTCTGCTACACCCAGCATGGCGAGCTCTTCATCCATGAGATCGCCACCGGGGGACGCCGCTCCATCCTGAAGAATTTCGGCCGCATCACCGAGCCCCGCTGGATGCGCTGACCCACACCCGTCGATGATGAATCTCCCTGCCGCCAGCCTGCTTTTCGCCAGCCTCATGCTCAGCGCCTGCTCGCTGATGCCCCCCATGCCCTTTTCAAAAGGCAAAGAAGCCTCCGTCGTTTATGCGCTGGGCTCCCGCGACGGCTTCAGCTCGCCCTTGAACGGCTCCCTGCGCCTGGCCTGCCCCGCCTTCGAGTTCAAAGGCAGCCAGATTGCCCTCGCCGATGCCCATGAGCAGCAGCTCGAAAAGCTGGCAGAAGAGTGGAAAAAGGAGCCAAAGACCCGCTATCTCATCGCCGGCTACACGCCGCCCGATCTGCCAGAGGACCACGCCCGCGCCCTGAGCGAACGCCGCACCCTCGGCCTCCGCCAGCGCCTCATCGAGCTCGGCGTCGAAGGGGCGAACATCCAGACTTTGGGCTTGGGGAATGACTTTTCTCAAACCAGCCCCGCCACCCATGTGGCGCTGGTTTACAAGCAGTGAGGCTGCGCTAAAAAGCAGTCCGCAAACCTCCAACTGCTTCCGTTTTGACTCCTGAACCCATCTCCAACCACGTCTCCATCTGGGGAGAAGGCCCCATCTGGCATGGCGACCGCCTCCTCTACGTCGATATCGAGGCGCACAAGATCATCGCCTTCACGCCCTCCACCGGCGCGGAGCAGATCTGGAACGTGGGCCAGCGTGTGGGCACCGTGGTGCCGCGAGCCAAGGGCGGCCTCGTTTGGGCAGGCGATGACGGGTTCTTTTTCCTCGATGAAGCCACTGGCGTCTCCACCGCCATCGCCGATCCGGAGCCGGGCATGCCGGACAACCGCTTCAACGATGGCAAATGCGATCCCGCAGGCCGTTTCTGGGCTGGCACCATCTGCCTCAAAAAACGCCCCGAGGCCTCGCTCTACTGCCTGCACACCGATTTGAAGGTCGAGAAGAAGTTCAGCCCCGTCACGAACTCGAACGGCATCATCTGGAGCCGCGATGGCAGCACGATGTTTTATATCGACACCCCTTCGAAGAAGATCCGCGCCTTCGATTTCGATGTCAGCACCAGCGCCATCAGCGGTGAACGCGTGCTTTGGGATACCAGCGCCGATGCCTCCGTGCCCGATGGCATGACGATCGACAGCGAGGACCGCCTCTGGATCGCCTTTTGCCACGGTGCGAAGGTCGTCTGCTTCGATCCCGCCTCGAAGAAGGTCGAGCATCAGATCGACTTCCCCTGCATCGAAACCACCGCCTGTGCCTTTGGCGGCCCCGATTTGCAGGACCTCTACATCACCACCGGCCTGAAGCCCGGCCTCGAAGAACCGCTCGCCGGCCGCCTCTTCGTCTGCCGCCCCGGCGCCACCGGCGTGCCCTCCCAAGCCTTCCTCGGCTAAATCATCCATCTCAAATCATAAATCATAAATGACCTCTCTCCTCATCACCGGATGCAAAGGCCGCATGGGCCAAGCCCTCCTCCGCGCCGCTGAATCCCAAAGCGTCCCCGTCGCCGCTGCCATCGACATGGGTGACGATTTCCCCTCTGCCCTCGCGAAGAGCGACACCGTGATCGATTTCACTTCGCACCACTTTGCGGATGAACTCCTCCGTGAGTGCCTGAAGCAGAACAAGCGCCTTGTCATCGGCACCACCGGCCACACGAACGAGCAGCTCGCCGCCATCCGCGAGGCCTCCAAGACACTGCCGATCGTCTTTGCATCGAATTACAGCGTCGGCGTAAACACGCTCTTCTGGCTCACCCGCAAGGCCTGCGAGCTTCTCGGCCCTGATTTCGACCTCGAAGTCGTCGAGATGCATCATCGCATGAAAAAGGACTCCCCCAGCGGCACCGCCCGCACGCTCGTCGAGATCCTCGCCGATGTCCGCGGCCTCGAATACGACAAGGATTGCCGCCACGGCCGCTTTGGAGATG
Organism: Prosthecobacter sp.; assembly: GCA_046316935.1. GTDB lineage: Bacteria > Verrucomicrobiota > Verrucomicrobiia > Verrucomicrobiales > Verrucomicrobiaceae > Prosthecobacter. The sequence continues at coordinate 4,748 of JBKCXA010000973.1, read as the reverse complement.
TCGGTGCCCGCACGCCGAAGGAAATCGGCGTCCACGCCATCCGTGGTGGCGATGTCGTCGGAGATCACACCGTCGTTTTCGCCAATACCGGCGAACGCGTCGAACTCACCCACAAAGCCAGCTCCCGAGATACCTTTGCCAACGGGGCCGTCCGTGCCGCCGTCTGGCTCGCCGGACAAAAGCCCGGCCTGTATTCGATGCAGGACGTACTCGGGCTGAAGTGAGCCCGATAAACATGTCAGACTAGTTGGCATGCCCAAACCATGGGGTGGCCAGATGGACTTTCCGGGCAGTTGTTTGTCTCATCTAGCCCTATCCTTTTGCTCTTTTGACGACTCAATGGTTGCGTAAAAAATAACGCTGGTTACGTCAAAAGAACATGTCACGAGTCATTAAAAAAGACCTCATATCTGAAGTAAGCAACAAGACAGGCCTCAAGACCCAGGATGTCGCCAATGTCGTAGAAGCATTCCTTGCAGAAGTGGTCACGCAGCTCAGCAAGGGCAGTGTTGTGGCCCTGCGTGAATTCGGAACCTTCGACATCCGTGTGTCACGCCGGAAAGTGGGCAGAAATCCCAAGCAGCCCGAGACACCCATCCTGATTCCGGACCGCCACATTCTGCGCTTCCGTCCCTCCGGTCAGCTTGAGGCCTCCGTGGCAGCCTTGCCGGTGAATGCCTGATCGGGCATTTCCCTGCTAAGAAAGCACCGCGCGGGCGTATTATGCGCCCCTCCATGCGTCCGCTCATCCTCGCTCTCGCCCTCGTTTCCTCTCTCCACGCCACCCCTCAGTGGATCTGGCTGTCCAAAGACGGCAACAAAGACACCAAGGTCACCTTCCGTCACCGCTTTGACGTGCCGCAGAATGCGCAGCTCGCTACGCTCGAGCTGACTTGCGACAACGGCGCCACCGCCATCCTCAACGGCAAGCAGGTCCTGACCAATCCCGACTGGCAAGAGCCCTCCAAGGCGGACCTCAGCCAGCACATCAATCGTGGCGAGACCAACGAACTCATCATCAACGCCACCAACAAAGGCGGTTCCGCGGCCCTTTTGGCCCGCCTCACGCTGAAACTGCCTTCCGGTCGCCAGGACATCGTCATCGAGTCGAATGGCACCTGGGAAGCCGCCAAAGCAGGCACACAGGACTTCAAAAAGGCTCTCGTCATCCAGGAATACGGCCAAGGTCCTTGGGGCAAACCTTTCGATGGCAAAATCGGCGGTGGAAACGCCGGTCCGGCCGAGTCCATCGCCGCTGCGGACATCACCGTGCCGAAGGGCTTCAAAGTGGAGAAGCTCTACAACGTCCCCAAAGACCAGGAAGGCTCCTGGGTCGCCCTCACCGTCGATCCGAAAGGCCGCCTCATCGCCTGCGACCAATACGGCAGCATCTACCGCATGAGCGTTGGCGCGGCTCCGCTGAAACCCGAAAAACTCGCCGTCGAGCTCGGCAAGGCCCACGGCCTGCTCGCGGCCTTCGACAGCCTCTACGTCATGGTGAACGAGGACGGCCAGAAAAACGGCCTCTACCGCCTCCAGGACACGAACAGCGACGATCAATACGACAAAACCACTAAGCTCGTCACCATGAAGGGCGGCGGCGAGCACGGCCTGCACAGCATGGTCGTCAGCCCCGATGGCAAACGCATCTATTTCAATGGCGGCAATCACACCGATCTGCCCGAGGAGCTCAGCGCCAGCCGTCCCGCGAAAATTTGGAATGAAGACCACATCCTCCCGCGCCTGTGGGACGCGAACGGCCATGCCCGCGGCAAACTCGCTCCCGGCGGCTTCATTTGCAGCATGGAGCCCGATGGCAAAAACGTGGAGCTCTTCTGCTACGGCTTCCGCAACGAGTTCGACATCGCCTTCAATGATCAGGGCGAGCTCTTCACCTACGATGCCGACATGGAGTGGGACATCGGCAGCCCCTGGTATCGCCCCACCCGCGTGAATCACTGCGTCAGCGGTGCCGACTACGGCTGGCGCAGCGGCAGCGGCAAATGGCCCAATTACTACCCCGACTCGCTGCCCACCACGCTCGACATCGGCCCCGGCAGCCCCACCGGCGTCGTCGCTGGCACCGGAGCCAAATTCCCCGCGAAGTATCAGCACGCCATCTTCATCAACGACTGGACCTACGGCACCATGTGGGCCATCCACCTCGAAAGCAAAGGTGCCAGCTACAAGGCCGTGAAGGAAGAATTCGTCTTCGGCAAACCTTTGCCGCTCACCGATGTCGTCATCCATCCGCAGGACGGCGCGATGTACTTCGCCGTCGGCGGCCGCAAATCGCAATCGGGAGTCTATCGCGTAACTTACGTCGGCGATGAATCCACCGCCAAGGCCGCGCCGCTCTCGCTCGATGAAGAAGCACGCATGCGCCATGCCATCGAGGCCTCCCACAGCACCGCGGGCGACCTCGGCAAGCTCTGGGGCTACCTCAGCCACAGCGATCGCCATGTGCGCTACGCCGCCCGCGTCGCCATCGAGAAGCTGCCCATCGATTCCTGGCGCGAAAAGGCCCTCACCGAGAAACAACCCGTCGCCGCCATCGAAGCCCTCATCGCCCTTGCCCGCGTCAGCGGAGCCTCAAACGCCTCTGAAGGCGGAAAAGCTGCCGGAAAGCCCAAAACCACCTCCAGCGGCCCCATTCCGAACGTCTCGCCCGAGAACGTCGAACTACAAAACCGCATGCTCTTGGCCCTCAGCGCCATCCAGCCGCCTCCCGGCCACGAACTCGCCTCCCTGCGTGCCTTGCAGCTCATTTTGATCCGCCTTGGCAAACCCGATGCCGAGGTCTGCGCCAAGATCGCCGAGGCAATCGATCCGCTCTTCCCCAGCGAAGATGCGATGGTGAACCGCGAGCTCTGCCAGATCCTCGTCGCCATTGATAGCAAGCAAGTCGTCGGCAAAACCCTCGCTGCCATGGCCACGGCGAAGGATGACTTCCAAGAAGTCGCCACCGATGCCGTTTTGAGCCGCAACGACGGCTACGCCAACGCCGCCCGCGCCGCCGCCGGCTCGCGACCCAACGCGCAGCAGATCGCCTACATGCAGGCGCTGCGCAATTCCACCGCCGGCTGGACCCCCGAGCTGCGCAAGACCTTCTTCTCGTGGTTCCCCCGCGCCCGCACCTGGAAGGGCGGCAACAGCTTCAAAGGCTTCATCGAAAATATCCGCAAAGAAGCCCTCGACACCTTTGCGCCGCCAAACGAACTCGCTGAGCTCGATGCCCTCAGCAACAAAGTCGAAGCCACCACCGCGATGGCCAATTACGTCGCGCCGAAAGGCCCCGGCCGTGCCTACACCCTCGATGAGGCCACCACGATCGCCACCACCGGCCTCAAAGCGGGCGGACGCAACTTCGCCAATGGCGAGGCCATGTATCGCAGCATCATGTGCGCCACCTGCCACCGCTTCAACGGCGAAGGCGGCAGCATCGGTCCCGACCTCACCGGCTCCGGCAACCGCTACACCCTCCGCGACCTCCTCGAGAACATCATCGACCCCAGCAAGGTCATCTCCGACCAATACGACAGCCACGAGATCACCAAGAAAGACGGCAGTGTCCTGGTGGGCCGCATCATCGTCGAAGAGAACGAAAAAGTCTTCCTCATGACCAACCCCTTCGCCCCCAACGACCACATGGCCATCGCCGAGTCCGACATCGCGAAAAAGGGAACGCGCAAAGTTAGCATGATGCCCCCCAGCCTCATCAACTCACTGAACCAAGACGAACTCCTCGACCTCCTCGCCTACCTCGTCAGCGGCGGGAACAAGACGGACAAAGTGTTTGGGAAATAAGTGTATAGCTGCTGACACAGCTCGCCATCGGCCTCTTGCATGTTTCGATGGCGAGCGTTCTAGGCCATGAGCCCGCCTCCCCGATGAGAGAAAATTTCCGCATTGCATCTTTGATCATGATCGTTGCTGGGGTCGTCATGGCCTGGGTGGCCCACGGTCAGAACAACGAGCGCGCAGCACTGGAGGCTACCGGCAAGGAGGTGACGGGAACCGTCGTCGAGGCGACGGTAAAGCAGAAAACTGGAAAGCGCAGCGGCACCTATTACTGGCTGCGAGTCTCCTACCGTCCGGAAGGAGCACAAGAAGCGATTATCAAGGAGATGGAGGTCACCCAAAGTTTCTTTAACAAGATCAGTGATCGTGACCAAACGGTGTCCAACTCCGTTCCAGTCGTGTACTGGCCGCACCAGCCTCATGAAGCGATCATACCAGGCGGATCTCCAACGGCTGGCGGGACATTCGTTGTCCTTTTGATGCTGGCGATTTCAGGAGCAGGCCTCTGCGTGTTTTTGCTGACGATGATCGGGCGCCGCAAGCTAGTCGCTGCAAACGGGACTTCACGAACAGAACCCGGCCTGGAATGGCTGGCCGAGACGCTAGGTCCCGCGCCACGTGACACACCTCTTTTGGAGAGCTTCTGGACCCTATTGAAAAGTAAATGCAGTTCCAAAGCTGAAATCGACGCGTGGGCATTGAGCATGCGTGCGGATGCACAGGCACTTTGGGGCATTCGAATTAAGGCCAACCGATACGCCTACGATCCGGCGTCAAAGCAGCAGTCGTTCTACGGCCTTGTCCTTCTAGGCCGTGTTTGAAAACCCTCAAGAGCCGTATCTGAGCCAGTCGATGATGGAGGCAAACTGGATGAGGGAAAGAAAGTGCAACGCAAGCTTGTCGCGCCGGGTGCTGGCGCAGGCCCAGCGTTTGAGACGGCAGAAGAA
>JBKCXA010000972.1:0-2520 GCA_046316935.1 Prosthecobacter sp. | reverse complement strand
GATCAAGGCGCAGCTCACCGAGGCCAAACTCACCTCCACCGACTGCCACGACAAAGAAAAGGCCCTCGCCACCACTTTGGACGCACAAACGACCACCGAGGTCTTCCTCATCGATTCGAAACGCACGCTCATCTACCGCGGCGCGCTCGATGACCAGTATGGCATCGATTACAGCCACGACGCGCCGCGCACGAATTACCTGCGCAACGCCATTACCGCCATGCTCGCCGGTTCACTGCCGCAAATCGCCGCCACGGCCGCTCCGGGCTGCGAACTCGACTTTCCCGCGAAAACCACCGCGCAGTCCACCACCGTCACGTATCACCGCGATGTCGCGCGCATCCTTCAGCAGAACTGCGTCACCTGCCATCGCGACAACGGCATCGCACCCTTCGCGTTGGACGACCTCGCCGAGGTCACCGATCGCGCGAAGGTCATCACACGCGTCATCAGCGAGGGCACCATGCCGCCGTGGTTCGCCGCGCCGGTGCCGGAGGGCAAAGACAGCCCTTGGGCGAATGATTGCAGCCTCTCCGTCCGCGACAAAACCGATCTGCTCGCCTGGCTCGACAGCGCGGGTCGTCCGCTCGGCGATCCGGCGGATGCACCCGCGCCGTTAAAGTTCGAGGACGACTGGACGATCGGCAAGCCGGACCTCATCGTGCAGCTTCCGCGCCCCGTTTCGATCAAGGCGGAAGGTTTCATGCCTTACCAGTTCCTCACCGCGCAGACCACACTCACCGAGGACACGTGGGTACAGGGTTATGAGATCGTGCCGACCGATCGCAGCGTGGTGCATCACGTCATCGTCAGTGTGTTTGAACAAGGCAGCACCGCGCGGGATCGCGATGAAGGCACCGGCGGCTACTGGGCCGCGTATGTGCCCGGCAATGCCTCGCAGCTCTATCCGGAGGGCTTTGCACGCAAACTGCCCGCCGGAGCCACCGTCGGCTTCCAGATTCACTACACACCGAGCGGCAAGGCCACGCAGGACCAGCTCCGCATGGGCCTCGTCTTTGCCAAAAAAGCCCCACGCTACGCCGTGGAGACCATCGGCGTGCCGAAGCGCAAACTGAACATCCCGCCCGGAGCCTCCGCACATGAGGAGACCTTCACCAAAGCGGTGCCTTACGACATGAACGTCATGGCCTACATGGCCCACATGCATGTGCGCGGCAAAGCCTTCAAATACGAGCTCATCACCGCGGATGGCACCGAAACGCTGCTCGACATCCCGCGCTACGACTTCAACTGGCAGCTCCGCTACGAACTGAAGGAACCGCGCACGCTCCCGCGCGGCAGCCAGGTGAAAGTCACCGCCGTGTATGACAGCAGCCCCGCCAACAAGGCGAACCTCGCCCCGACGAAAACCGTCCGCTGGGTTCAGCAAAGCTACGACGAAATGATGATCGGCTACATCGAATACTTCACGCCGATGCCCGCAGTGCAGACGGTCGCAGTGAAGTAGTCCTGCGCTTTTCACGCGCAGAACCGGCCATGCGGATGCACGCATCCGCACTGAAAACCCGCATCAGACTTACAGCCCCGTGCCGGGCGTCAGCGTCTGGCGCTGCTCGAGATCCTTGTAGATGATGTCCTTGTAAGTCGCGCCTGCCGGAATCATCGGCAGCACGTGCTCGGAATACGGCACCATCACTTCGAGGAGACACGCCGTCTTCTGCGCGAGAAACCACTCCATCGCCGCGGCGAGATCCTTCTTGCGCGCCACGCGCTTGCTCGGGATGTCGAAGCCTTCGCAGATTTTTTGGAAATCCGGGTATATCTTATTCATGTTCGGCACCTCGCGTTTCTCGTCGGAGAAGGTGCCGAGAAAAGTGTGCCCCCGATTCGATTTGAAGAACCGATCCTCCCACTGCACGACCATGCCCAAGTGCAGGTTATTGAGCACAAGCGCCTTGGCCGCGATGCCCTCTACGCGCGCGCAGGCGAGTTCCTGAATGTTCATCACGAAGGATCCGTCACCATCAATGTCAATGACCTCCTTCTCCGGACACGCAACCTTGGCGCCGATCGCGCTCGGGTAGCCGTAGCCCATCGAGCCGAGCCCGAGGCTGCTGATGAGCGTGCGCGGCTTGTCGAAATTATAAAACTGCGCCGCCCACATCTGGTGCTGGCCCACGCCCGTCGTGATGATCGCCTCGCCCTTCGTCATCCTGTAAAGCTGCTCGACCACGTACTGCGGCTGGATCGCGTCCTCCGTGTCCTCGTAGTAAAATGGGAACGCCTTTTTCCACTCGGCGATCTGCGCGCGCCACGGCGCGTGGAGCGAATAGTCGCCCGCTTTTTTCCGCTCGTAGCCGGCCTTCGCGAGCAGCGCGTTCGCACGGGTGAGCGCGTCCTTCACGTCACCGAGCATCGGCAGCTTCACCACCTTGTTCTTGTTGATTTCGGAATCGTCTATTTCGAGATGCACGATCGTGCCGTGCTGGCAGAATGCCTCGATCTTGCCCGTCACGCGGTCGTCGAAACGCACGCCGAACGCGAGCAGCAGGTCGGCCT
>JBKCXA010000971.1:0-9034 GCA_046316935.1 Prosthecobacter sp. | reverse complement strand
CTCGCCTCGCGGCGGCAGCGTAAGATGTGTATGAGAGACAGGATTCGGCACATCGGTGCGCTTTAGCTTTCTCAGCTCCGCTCGGCGGTTTTCGGGCATGAGCGGCACCTGATCGTAATTCTTCGGGTTCACGACCATGGGCTGGACCTCATATTCGGCCTTGGGTTGAAAGGAGGTGTCCTGGTTTTTTTTGACGAGGATGCGCAGGGCGAGATCGACCAGAGGCGGCCTGGATACCGTGGCGTCGATGTCGGTATTGTGGAGAAGTTCGAGGCCTTCGTTCCGGCCGGGCAGGGCACCAGTGCCGATGATGAGGGTGTCCTCGCGGTTTTTGACCAGCGAGGCGTTTGCCGAGGCAAAACGAGCGATGGCGTCGCTATGGCAGAAAATGACATCGTATTGCTGCTGGATCCTGCGCGCCTCTCCCAAGCGGCGGTGGACATCGTCGGCAGTGGCTTCAGCCGGGGCGTCATGGACAAGGATGGCGCCAGGCTGGGTCTTGAGCGCGGCCTCGAATGCAGCGGCGACACGTCCCGACCAGTCGGCGGCCTCTGTGCTGCGGAGCTGGACGATGCGCCCGCCCGGCTCGGGTTTGCCTTCGTCGGCCGCTTTGCGCTTCATGGCGTCCAGCACGAGGGTGGCAGCGGCCTTGCCGATGGCCTCGGGTGAGGTGTGGACGAGGGTAACACCGTCTCGGACCCTCGCATCGAGGCTGATGACAGGTATGCCGGCCTGGACAGCCTCCGCGACGGCGATTTCGAGAGGGGAGTCTGCGATAGGTGAGAGGATGATGGCGGAGGGCTTGCGGCTGATGGCCTCACGGAGCTGCTCCACCTGAAGAGCGGACTTTGCCTGGGCATCGAGCGTCGTGAGCAGATAGCCACTCTCACGACTGACGAGAATGGTGAGCAGGGTCTTCTGATACCTCTGATAGGGGGAAGAGGCCAACGACTGAAGGAACACGACCTCACGGCGGTTTTCCTGCTTTCTGATGCCGAAGGTGCGCATGATCTCCTCAGGCGGCAGGAAAGTCATACCGGAATTTTCATCCCTCTTTTGCATCTGCTTGTTGTGCTGCGCAAAAGGATCGTCCGCATCCTCGTCCGACGGTCCACAGGAAGTGAGGAGCGCCGCGAGGCTGGCAAGCAAAAGCTGGGTGATCGGAAAACGCATGTCTGGAACGGGGCAGTTGGGCGCGGCGGGTGATAATTGCGCGAATTTTGACCTTTGTTCTGCCATGAATCGGCGGCGGGCACAAGAGCGCAACGCGGACTGGGCAAGGGAAGGAGTCTTCGCTTGCGCAATGAGGGTTTGGCTCCAGACTCCGCGCCACTTTTCCCCAGCCGAAACCCCATGAGCATCAACAAAAAGACCGCCGTCGTGACCGGAGCCGCAGGTTTCCTCGGTTCTCACCTGACTGACCGCCTCCTCTCCGAAGGGTATCGAGTGATCGGTCTCGACAATCTGGTGACCGGCAATGTGAGGAATATCGAGCACCTGGCCGGCAATTCGGATTTCGACTTCATCAAGCATGACGTGACGAAGTTCATCTACCTGCCGGGCAAAGTGGACCTGATCTTCCACTTTGCCTCGCCTGCCTCGCCGATTGATTACCTGCAAATCCCGATCCAGACGCTCAAGGTGAGTTCGCTCGGCACACACAACGCGCTCGGGCTGGCCAAGGAGAAGGGGGCAACTTTCTTGATCGCCTCGACCAGCGAGTGCTATGGCGACCCGCTGGAGCATCCTCAAAAGGAGACGTACTGGGGCAATGTGAACCCGATCGGACCGCGCGGCTGCTACGATGAAGCCAAGCGCTTCGCGGAGGCGATGACGATGGCCTACCATCGCGCCCACGGGGTGGACACGAAGATCGTCCGCATCTTTAACACCTACGGCCCGCGCATGCGTCTCGAGGACGGCCGGGTGGTGCCGGCCTTCATCGGCCAGGCGCTCCAAGGCCAGCCGCTGACCGTTTTCGGCAATGGATCGCAAACGCGCAGCTTCTGCTTTGTCTCTGACCTCATCGACGGCATCTATCGCCTCTCGCAGAGCAATTACCACGAACCGGTGAATATCGGCAATCCCGCGGAGATGACGATCCGCCAGTTCGCGGAGGCCATTCTGCGCATCACCGGCAGCGATTTGCCCATCGTGAACAAAGATCTGCCACAAGACGATCCCAAGGTGCGTCAGCCAGACATCACACTGGCGCGCAAACTCCTCGGTTGGGAGCCCAAAATCTCCTTCGAAGACGGTATTACGCAAACCGTGGCGTATTTTCGCGATTTTCTGAGAATCAAAGGTTGATGAGAGGGCGGCTTTGTTGATAAAACATGAATTAATCTGAAACTCCGACCCCCGATCATGAAGAGCCTCATCTTCTCCATTTTAGCCGTCCTGGCCCTGTCCCCCTTAGCTCTTGCCCAAGCACCTGCATCCACCCCCCTCGTGAAGGTGGATATCAAAAAGGTCAATCTCGGCGAGCAGGGCACCCCTGATGTGCCCGCCGGGAATGTCACGCCGAAGCGCTGGCGTCCCAAGAAGTGGCTTGAGCTGGATGTCGAGTTTGACATCAAGGTCCCGCAGGATGCCGGAGGTCGCAACGGAACCTACGGTGCGCTGCAAATGAACGTTTACCTGGCCCTCCAGCACACCACGAAGGATGGAAAGCGCGAGGTGATCAAAGGCACCCTCAATCTCAGCAACATTCCCGCCGGCGAGCCCTGCCATGCGCTCGCCTACGTGTCGCCGGCCAGCCTCCGCGCCATTTTCCAGAAGGACAACTTTGTCGCCACCTCGGATGTGCAAGGATGGGGCGTCGAGTTCGTCGCCGATGGCCAGCGCATTGCGGGGGATTCCAGTCTTGGCAAACAGCCATGGTGGGAGAAAGCGGAGAATTTCTCTTTCATTGACGGCTCGCTTCTCGCCAAGTCCGAGTCGCCCTTCGCTCTGCTTTTCGGAGACTACGACGTGCAGGCAAAGACCAAGTAAAGGCCGCGGCCAAAAGCGGACACACCGAACCACGACAGCATTTTCATCGCATGGCAGACCCTAAAACCATCGCCGTCATCAATCTCGGATCGCAGCGCGTCAGCGGGGCGGTCTTTGGGAAGACACCCGGAGGAGACCTGATTCTCAAGCGACATGCCGTCATCGACATGGACGGCGATCCCAGCGTGGACGTCAGCCGCCTTCCACAGCTTAAGGTGGCGGTCGATGAACTGGTGGGGACGCTGAAGATCAAAGGGCAGAAGGTGTGGTATAGCGTCGCGGGGCATACCGTTTTCACCCGCTTTGTGAAACTGCCGCCCGTTCAGGGTGACAAGTTGGATCAAATCGTCGAGTTCGAGGCCAAGCAGAATGTTCCTTTTCCGATTGATGAGGTCACTTGGGACTATGAGGTGGTTAGTGATGAGACGAGCATCGAAAAGGAAGTGGTGCTCGTGGCGATGAAGTCGGATGCCTTGAACGAAATCCATGATCAGGTCGTGGCATCTGGCGTTTCCGGTGCCGGGGTGGACCTGGCTCCGGCGGCGCTCTACAACTCATTTCGCTATAACTATGCCGATTGTGATGAGGCCACGTTGATCATTGATCTGGGGGCTCGCTCGACCAATCTGGTGTTTGTCGAAGAAGGACGCTTCTTTACTCGTAACCTCCTTGTCGGTGGTGCGGCGGTCACCAATGCGCTGGCCAAGGAGTTTGGAATTTCCTTCGCTGAGGCAGAGGCGCAGAAAATGGCCCAGGGCTTTGTGGCGCTCGGAGGTGCGGTCGAGGATCACCCCGACGAGGCCATCAATGCGATGTCCAAGGTGATGCGCAATTCCATGACTCGCCTCCACAGCGAGGTGATGCGCACGATCAATTATTATCGCAGCAATCAAGGCGGCAGCGCTCCGAAGCGCATCCTTCTCTCCGGAGGTGGAGCCATGATGGGCTATGTGTCTGACTTTTTCTCCGAGAAGCTGAAGCTGCCAGTCGAGCTGTTTGACAGCCTTCGAGGCGTGCAGATCGAGCGCGGGGCCAACGAGGAGGCCGCCCGGGCAGCTTCCTCGAGTCTGGCCGAGTTGTCGGGTCTGGCGCTCCGAGGCCTTGGAGGGTGCCCATTGGAACTCGAACTTGTTCCCGACGCCATTTTCACCGCCCGTGATGCCTCAAGAAGAGCTCCCGCGCTTATCATGGCGGGAGTTTGCCTGTTTGCTGCGCTGGGGGCCTCCATTTTCTGGTGTCAAAAAGCGCAGGCGGCCATTGAAGAACGTCATATGAAACTTCGCTCCGAGGGCGAGGGCTTGCTCTCCATCGGACGCAGCATCCAGGCGCTGGAGGCCCGTCAACAAGAGCTTCAAACCCGTGCCTCTCAGCTTCATCAGATCGTGCAGGAGAGGTCCTGGTGGGTCCGTCTCTACGACGATCTGAACAAGAGCTTTGCCAATGACCTCATCTGGCTCACGGTGGTCGAGCCGCTCAAGGATGGCAAGGCGCTCACCCAGGAACTGTGGGGAGGCGGGCAGGGAAATGAGAGCAGGCCAGGAACCAGTTCAGCGGCAAGTGCGAACCCCAAATACGAACTGCGCATTCAAGGTCTCTACCGCAAGAACAACAACGGTGACCAGCAAGTCGTCACAGACTATGCCACCAAGCTTGCCAAGCTGCCTTGGTTTGACGCGGCTGACTTCGAAACAAACAAAGACACTTACATTGTGAAGCTCGACACGGGCGCGGGGGAAGACACGCGTTTCGCACACCAATTCGAGTTGAAATTCCCTCTCAAGAACCCTCCCCAATTTAAATAAGCCTGCATGGACTGGATTCGTGAAAATAAAGTGCTCTCCGCCATCCTTGGCGTGATCGTTGTTGGTGCGGCTGGCCTGGGCTACACACTGTATGACTCTTGGAACAGCTACACGGTCGTTCGTGATGAATACATGGCGCTCGGCGGGCAGATTTCCCAAATCAAGAGTCTTTCGCTCGCTCCCACGCCTCAGAATCTGCAGGCCAAACAGGCATTGGTCGAGGAGTACTCGGCCAATGTGACCAAGCTTGGCGGTGCCCTTCTTTATCTTCAGCCCCCCGTGGCACCGCTGAAGCAGGCCGAGTTCCAGGCAAAATTGAAGGAACGGGTGCTTGAAATCAAAAAGCAGGCGGCGGAGGCTAAAATCGCTCTTCCATCTGAATTCAGCTTTGGGTTTGGTGAGTATCTCAATTCCCTGCCTAATTCCGATGCTACTGCCACAGAACTCTCAGGTTACTTGGATGGCGTCGAGGCTGTGGTGAAACTGATGCTCTCCTGCAAGGTCAATTCGATTGACCTGCTCGACCGAAATGCCTTGGGTATGGAAAAAGATCCTGCCAAGGCTTCATCAAGCCAGCCTAAGAATGGTCCGCTATCGGCGGGTCGCCCTCAGATGCCGGTCGCTGCCCAGATTGCCGAAAAACGACAGATCTCGATTGTGGTTACACTGGATCAACTTTCGCTTCAAAGCCTGATGAGCAAGCTGGCGAATCCTGTTGATATGAAAATCAGCCCTGAGGCCGACCAGTCACATTTCGCAAGTTTGCGCATCCTTCGCGTTGAAAATCAAGCCAAGGAAGGTCCCATCCGTCGCAAATCCATCGTGCCTGTTGAAGAGGCAGAGCCGGTCAAACCCATCACTCCGACTCCCGCCCCCAAGCCTCAGAGTGGGGCTGGAAAAGCTGCGGATGCCATAGTCAGCCTTGCCCCCCCGCCAGCAGCTCCGGTCGATTCCGTGCCCGTCATCGGGAAAGAATTGCTGAAGGCGCAGATGGAGATCGATCTCGTTAAATTTCTCGACGCCGCCAAAGGAGCAGTCAATCAACCACAGGTGCGCTGATAACGCCCGCTCAAAACGACAATTCTGAAGCACTATGCAGAAAAGCTCAGGAAACTACCAAAACGTGATTCTCATCCTTTCTGTGGTGATCTCAATCGCCATAGCCGCCTATCTGATCATGCTGACACAAGGATTTGATGAGTCGCTCACACTTCCGGGTTCCACCACGCGCAACAACATGAATCCTCCAGACACGAAGATCGTCGCAGGGGACATTGAGACAATCAGCAAGCGTTACGTTTGGGCCTCTCCAGTTATCGACAAGAAGTCGGTTTCCCTCAACAAGTCCGTTCTGCTTGTTCAGAAAGGGAACGAAATTTTCGACTTGGACGTGGGGAAGCCGGTTTTCCGTCCGCCCATGACCAATGCCTTTCTGATTGGAAACAAGGATGCCGATCCGCCAGAAGACACACTCCCCAACATTTTCTCTCCGAACGTGGGAGATCTAGATGCGGATGAAGACGGATTTTCAAATCTGGAGGAGTTTAACGAGAAAACAAACCCGCGGGATGACAAAAGCCTTCCACCTCACACCAAAAAGCTGTTTCTCAAACAGCGCATTAGCAATGATTATGTCCTGAAGCTGTTGAATGGCGAGGACAGCGGAACATTCCAGATCCGTCGCCTTTCTCCAGAACCTGCAAAAAGCGTGTTCGTGACACTGAACACCGAGTTTGGTTTTGATAAGGGAGTCGGTCGTTTCGTCGCCTTGTCTTTTGAGAAAAAGAAAGTAACCCATCCCACGCTAGGTGAAATGGATGCCTATGTGGTGAAGATGATGGATAATGCCACGAAGTCGGAGTTTACCCTCCAGCAGGGTATCGAGAAGAACCTTGCCGAATATGAGGCCCAGTTTGAGTTTCGTTGGAAGCAGGTGGATATCATTCCGGGCGTCAAAAAGGGTAAAACGTTTCAGCTGCCTCGAGTCGGCACCACCTATTTTGTTATCGATATCGAAGAGAACAAAGCAGTCATTTGCCCAGTAGACAAGGACACTGGGGAACCTCTTCTGGACAAAAAAATGGAAATTTCACAAAATTAACCCTCATAATCTGCGCCTATTGAGGAAAAAGAACTCGCCAAGACACCTTCAAATCTGTTAATGAAATCCGCTTTACTGAATAAACCGCCTCTTATGTCCCGAAATCAACGCATGGTCTCTCGAATTTCCTGTGCCCTCGTCATAGCCCTGACTCCTCAGGTTGTCCTCGCCCAAAGCAGCGTGTCTGGTCTCGCCGATCGTGAAATCATGAGACGTTATGCACGTATTGAGGATGCGAAGTCCGCCATTGCACGAGGAGACAATCTGTTTCGTGAATCGGACTACGAAGGGGCGCTTTCATCCTATCAGGCGGCAGTCCAAACAATCCCCAATGCTCCTTATACGGCTGAGTGGTTGCAATTCGCTGAACTCAAATACACAGACTGCGCTGTGGTTGTCGCCAAGGAGCGAGCCAAAGACGGCAAATATGAAGAAGCGAGGCAATTGCTTAACGAGGCCATCTCGAAGTATCCCGATCACAAAAGCGCCAAGACACTTCTGAAGCAGCTTGATGATCCTGATCGCTGGCCTCCAGCGTTGACAGCCCAGCATGTCGATAACGTCAAAAAGGTCGAGAAGGGCCTTCTGCTTGGCAATAGCTCGACCGAGCTTGGAAATTACGACCAGGCCATTTCTCAATTTCAGGATGTCTTGCGTGTTGATCCCTACAACACGGCGGCACGTCGCGGTATGGAGAATGCTGAGCGTCAGCGCATTCGCTATTTCCAGGCTGCCTACGACCATCAACGAGCCAAGATGCTCGCTCAAGTTGATGAAATGTGGGAAGACAAGCCCCCGGCCGCTGTCACGCCAACTGCTGCAACGACCACCAACTCACGCAGCGCTGGTGCTTATCTTACCCAAAAGATGGACAGCATCGTTTTTCCTACAGTGCAGTTTGAGAATGCTACAATCGAGGAAGCTGTTGAGTATCTTCGGATCAAGAGCAAGGACCTCGACGAAGCTGAAACAGACCCGACCAAAAAGGGGGTGAACATTATTATTCGCACGGGGGATGCGCCCGCTGCTGCGGCTATCTCGCTCGACCTCAAGAATGTGCCCATGGCGGAGGCTCTCCGCTACATTTGCGACTTGGCCCAGATGAAATACAAGGTCGAAGCCTACGCCGTCGTCGTGGTGCCCATCTCCGAAAGCAGCACCGAAATGTTCACACGGACCTATCGTGTTCCGCCTGATTTCCTATCCCAAGCGGGCGGTGGTGCAGCGCCCGCTGCTGCGGCCCCTGCCGCCGATCCTTTTGCAGCGCCTGCGCCGGGGGCGGCTTCTGGGCTTCCGACCCGTGCGACAGCAAAGGATGTGTTGATCGGTGCGGGGATAACCTTCCCTGATGGTGCTTCTGCATCTTTCACAGCAGCCACATCGACGTTGGTGGTTAGAAACACATCTCCAAACCTCGATCTGATTGAAACTTATGTGGAAGAACTCAACAAGAATGGCCCGAAGCAAGTGGTGATCACCACCAAGTTTGTCGAAGTTTCCCAGCGCAACACGGAGGAACTTGGCTTCGATTGGTTGCTTGGGGGGGGCGGTAGCCGTCCTAAAGTAGATTTTGCGGGAGGAAGTTTGGGGAATTCGGCCATTAATGGCACTTCATTCACCAACAACTATCCTTTTACATCCGTTGTGGCAGGAACCCCACAAGCTGTGGGACTTCCTCCTCCAACATCCAATGTTCCGGTTGGAACTAATTCAACTGCGGGCACTGGTGTAGGTTCGGTCACTTCGGGCCTGCGATCTGGAACAAGCGCGATCAATGCTGGAAGGCTGGATGATCTTTTGAATACCGGCACAACGATTGGCCAGGCAATTAACCCTGCTCCAGGGATTCTGTCCATGGCTGGCATTTTTACTGACCCTCAATTTCAGGTGGTGATGCGTGGTCTTAGCCAAAAGAAGGGCGTTGATCTGATGAGTGCCCCAAGCGTAACCACAAAAGGAGGCACTCGTGCCACAATGGAAGTAACACGTGAATTCATCTACCCAACCGAATTTGATCCCCCTCAGCTACCTCAAGGAAATCAGGGGGGAGGTATCAATCTTTTTGGGGCTGCAACCTCGCAGATTGCTACGCCAACGACTCCGACAGCCTTCGAAATGAGGCAGACTGGTGTTAAGC
>JBKCXA010000970.1:0-3020 GCA_046316935.1 Prosthecobacter sp. | reverse complement strand
GCTTCAGAGCGTGATGAGCAGCCTGCAAAAGCCCGATGGCCTGCCTCCTGGTCGCCGCGCCGTTCTCAGCGGCCTGCTCGCCACCACCGGCAAACCGGCCGAGGCTTTTCAAATCGCCGAGAAGGTCCCCGAGGCCCTGCTGCTCGATGAAGAGAGGGCCTTCTTGAAGCTCGCACGGTGACGAAAGTGCTCCACGGCATCATTCGCCAGCATCGTGGACGCTGATTTCTTGCGGCATGGTTCACCACGCCACTCGTCCGCTCGTCAAAGCCGCGCATGACATCGTCTTCAAGCACGTCCATGGCTCCAATCTCATCTACAACTGCGCCTGGGAGGACCCGCGGCTCGACCGCCAGATGCTCGGCCTCGATGCCACGAGTAAGGTGGTGATGATCACCAGCGCCGGCTGCAATGCGCTCGATTACCTCCTCGATGATCCCGCCGAGATTCACGCCATCGATGTGAACTTCCGCCAGAACGCCCTCTTGGAGTTGAAGATGGCCCTCATCGCCCGCGGCGACTTCGCCGACCTCTTCGAGATGTTCGGCATCGGCTCGCATCGCTTTCACAAGACGCTCTACGCCGAGGTGCGCCCCACCTTGAGCCAGCCCGCGCAGACCTTCTGGGATCGCCGCATCGGCTTCTTCCATCCTGACAGCATGAAGAAGTCCTTCTACTACCATGGCACCTCCGGCATCGCCGCGTGGGTCATGGGCCGTGCCCTCTTCCACTTGAAGCCGAACATCAAAAACGTCGCGCTCGCACTCCTCGATGCCGGCAGTCTCGCTGAGCAGCGCACCGCCTGGGAAATGATCGAGCGCGAGGTGTGGACCGGCTTCATCGACTGGCTCGTCCGTCAGCCCGCGCTCATGACCCTGCTCGGCGTGCCCCGTCCGCAGATCCGCCTCATCCAGGACAGCTATCCCGGCGGCCTCAGCGGCTATGTGAAGGACAAGATGCGCCACGTCTTCACCGAGCTGCCCATCGCGGACAACTACTTCTGGCGTGTCTATGTCACCGGCAGCTACACCTTCACCTGCTGCCCGAACTACCTCCGCCAGGAAAACCAGCCCGTGCTCCGTGAGCGCCTCCACCGGCTGAAGCCCTGCACCACCACCATCTCGAATTTCCTCCGCGAGCACCCTGGTCAATACAGCCACTTTGTGCTGCTCGATCATCAGGACTGGCTCGCCGCGCATGATCTCGCCGCGCTGCGGGAGGAATGGGAGCTCATCTTTGCCAACAGCCGCCCCGGCGCGAAGATCCTCATGCGCAGCGCCGGGCTCGATGTCGATTTCATCCCCGCGGACATCCGTGCGCGACTTCGCTTCCAGCCGGAAACCACCACGCGCCTGCACGCTCTCGACCGCGTCGGCACCTACGGCAGCACCCACTTCGCTGAAATCCTGCCATGAATGCTGTCACTGCGCCTCAAGAGGCCCTCCAGGGCTACTACGCCCTTCATTCGCGCATCTATGATGCCACCCGCTGGAGCTTCCTCTTCGGCCGCGATGCCGTCATTCATCGCGCCGCGGGCTTCATCCGGCCCAAAAGTATCCTCGAGGTCGGCTGCGGCACCGGACGAAACCTCAATGTCCTCCGCTCCACCTTTCCCGAGGCCGAGATCACCGGCATCGACCTCAGCGCCGACATGCTCGGCATCGCCCGCCAGCGCACGAAGGGCGTCCGCTTGATCCAGCGTGCTTATGACACCCCTGCGGGCGGCTTTGATCTCATCCTCTGCTCCTATGCCCTCAGCATGTTCAATCCCGGCTGGGAACGTGCCATCGAGACTGCCGAGGCCGATCTCAATCCCGGCGGCATCATCGCCGTCGTCGATTTTCATCACACCGAGACCTCATGGTTCGAAAAGTGGATGCGCCGCAACCACGTCCGCATGCAGGGGCACCTCTGGCCCTATCTGCGCCAGCACTTCACCACGCTCAGCGACACGCGTCACCCTGCCTATCTCGGCCTATGGCATTACGGCATGTACGTCGGCCGGAAGAGCGCTTGAGCCTTTGTGGTGACGATTTCGTCACTTTGGCCATTTCACTTGCCGCCACGTGCCTGCCGCGGTGAGCATGCGGGCCATCCATGACCACTCTTCTCCCCTTTCTCACCGCTCTTTCCGATGCCAGCCGCCTGCGCCTGCTCCACCTCGTCCAGGAGCACAAGGTCACCCTCGCCGAGCTGCGCAGCGTGCTGGGTCTCAACGATGGCGATCTCGGCGCACACCTGAAGCAGCTCGTGGCCGTCGGCCTCATCAAGATGGGCAAGCAGGGCACGCACCTCAAGATCAAGCACAAGCACGCCGCCCTGCTCGCCAAGCTCTTCACCCACTTCAAAGTCGGCTCCAAAAAAGACGAGCAGACGAAGGCGGACGAAACCAAGCTCCACGCCCTGCGCCATCCCAAGTCCGCCAAGAAAGCGCCTGCCAAAAAGACCAAGAAGAAGGCGGCGAGGAAGAAGTGAGGCTGGATGACGGGAGGGCGCGATTGCATTCGCGCCGACATTCCAAGGCAAGGCCCACCGCCAGAGGAAGGATAGCCGCAAGAGATCGCAGAGATCGCAAAAGGCATTCAGGCAAGAAGATTTGTGGCAGGAAAATGTTCTTACCACCCATGTTCTTACCGTCCCCTTCAGCCTCCATTCGCGGTCATTCGTTTTCATTCCGGATTCCATTCGCGTTGAAAAAGCATTCACCACAGAGGTCGCAGAGTGACGCAGAGGTCCAATCCCCGTCCCAAGCTGAATCGCCGCAAGAGATCACAGGGAACGCAGACGAGGAGACAGGGAGACCGTGAGACCGTGAGACCGTGAGACCGTGAGTGGTGAGAAGTGAGAAGTGAGAAGTGAGAAGTGAGAAGTGAGTAGTGAGTAGTGAGTAGTGAGCAGTAGGCAGTGGACGGTGAGCTGTGGTTCTGACCTCTGAGGCTCTGTCGCTCTGCGTTCGTCGTCCCGCGTTCGCTTCGCGGCTTCGCAGTAGCCCGCTCAGGCTATCGTCTATTGTTTATTGT
>JBKCXA010000969.1:0-3274 GCA_046316935.1 Prosthecobacter sp. | reverse complement strand
GCTCCAATCCAAGCGCACGGGCCACACCGGCGTCGTTTCCGAGCACGGGATGAAAATCGAGCGGAAGGTGGCAGCTATACACCGCGAGTCCGGCCTCGATGGCGAGCTTCATCTTTTGGAACACAGGGCCCGTCCAAGGCTGCGCCGTGTTCCAAAACATGCCGTGATGCACGATAAGCAAATCCGCGCCGAGGGCCACCGCCTTGCCGATGACCGGCAGCGTGGCATCCACGGCCGCGACGACCTTGCTGACCTTCCCCGAGGCGTTTTCGAGCTGGAGGCCGTTGTAAGCGTTCGGGTAATCCGGGATCTCCGCGAGGCGCAATTCAGTGTCGAGGTAGGTGACGAGGTCGGCGAGGTTCATGAGGGCGCAGCATGCGGGTGGTTGCGCCTGAATTCAACCCGGACGGGCCAGCCGGATCGCCCCTTTCGTCGTCAGCGGATGCGCTGGATCGCCGCGTTGGGTGCAAACAAGCTGCTGTTCGCCCACCAGCTCTGCCGCCACCTCGCGGACGCGAGGCATCAGCGGTCGCCAGTCCTTGCTCAGACCTCGAGCGGCCTCGGAAGGGCAAAACGTCGCGCCTTCACTGCGCTTCGCGGCGAGGTCGAGCAGCTTCACGCGAATGGCTTCGGCGGTGATCATCGCGTTTTGCCCCGGCGGCAGGCATCGCTGCAAAACTTCACGTTGTCCCAATCACGCTCCCACTTCTTCCGCCATGCAAACGGGCGACCGCAAGCCACGCAAATCTTCTCGGGCAGATGCTCTTTGCGGACGCCGCGCATGGCTCACGAGTCTTTTTCGATGCGGATCAGGACCTCGTTGCGGCGGAAGGGGATCGGCGTCCAAGGCGGATCATAGTAGGCGAAGAGCGGCTCGCCTTTGCCGGTGAGCTTTTGTTCCGTCATCCAGGCACGGAGGCTGGCGATGGCGTTCTTCTCGTTTTCCGCGTTTCGGCTGCCGGGGAAGCGCAGCACGGCAAAACGAGTCGCGGGCAGGCTGGTGAGCGAGACGGCATTGCCAGCAGGCTTTGGCACGCCCTTGCTCACGGTGGCCTGCGGCATGATGAAGCTCAGCGTTTTGCTCTCCGTGGTGTTCGAGAGGAGCACAGGCGAGGTCATTTCAATCTTCTCCTTCGTTTCAGTCGTGCCGGTGATGAAGCGGAACAGGTTCCCAAAGCCGCCATTCATGCCATCCGCGGCCATCGGCGAGGTGGCGAGCGAGAGCGCGGGATAGTCGCGGATCTCAAATTTGTCGTCGGTGCGGATGACTCGGTATTCCGGGGTCTCGGTGGCGGCGCGTGTGTTTGATGCGAACCAAAAAACAGCCAGCAGCACGGGAGCGAGCAGGAGCAGTGTCATCTTCTTTTTCATAAAGCGAGGCGTTGCGGGACTTTGGCGAGCTTGGTGGTGTCATACCCCTGCTGCTGCATGCGTTGCAGGATGCCCTGATAGGTCGTTTCATTGAGCGATGGGCTGCGGCTGAGCACCCACGCCAGCTTGCGCGAGGGATAACCGATCACCGCCCATTGATAATCATCGTCCAAATCGATCACGAGATACGGCACGCGGAAGGGGCAGACAAACTGCACGCGCCACTCGGCATTCGTTTTCTCGTCCTTCACCCAGGCCACGCCCTTCCATTCCTCGAGCGGCGCATCGAGTGAGCCACGGCGGAAGAGATACGAGTTCTGAATGCGACCATCGGGACGCAGCGCGTAGCGGTCGAGTGTGCCCACTTTCCCTTTCTCCAACGAGTAAGGGATGTGCGCGAAGACATACCAATCTCCCATGAAGCGCGGCAGATCGACCTTGGGCACCGTCTTCAGCGGCGGACGGGCACAGGAAGCGAGGAGGGAGATCATGAGGGCAAGGAGGAGACGTGGTTTCATGTGAACTCGGTGGGCAGGCCGGTGGATTCCCACGCGGTGCGTTCTTTTTCGAGATCGGCGGCACGGCGGCGTGCCTTGTCATTCGCATATTTGCCGAGCACGAGGCGCAGCGGCGGCGATTCGGCCTCCGCGATGGCGAGGATGGCTTTTGCGGCCTTGGCGGGATCGCCGGGTTGCTTGCCATTCATCGAGGCAATGAGGCGGCCACACTTGCCCGCATGGCCGTCGGAGTCGGAAATCGGCTGCGAGGCCTTCTCAAGGCTCCGCGAGACGAAGTCGGTGCGAAACGGCCCCGGCTCCACGAGCGTCACTCGAATGCCAAGCGGAGCCAGTTCGAGCCGCAAACTCTCGCTCAAAAACTCCAGCGCGGCCTTCGCGGCACCATACACGCCGAAGCCGGGGTAATTCGAGATCGCCGCGGCGGCGCTGATGTTGATGATGTGACCGCCTTTCTGCTCCCGCAGCATCGGCAGAGCGGCGCGGATGACATTCAGCGGACCAAAGAAGTTCGTTTCGACATTCCGGCGGATTTGATCGTCATCACACTCCTCCACCGCGCCGATGAGGCCGTAGCCTGCGTTGTTCACCAGCACGTCAAAGCTGCCCGCCTCCGCGATGGCCTCGCGAATGTTCTCCGCATCCGTCACATCAAGCGTCAGCACGCGACAGGCATCGCTTTCAAGATCGGCGATGCTGCGCACGTCACGCGCCGTGGCGATGACGCGATGCCCGGCGGCCAGCGCCGCCTCCGCGATGGCACGGCCAAAGCCGCTCGAACAGCCGGTGATAAGCCATGTTTTCATGAATTGAGCCTCCAAAGCGTGAAATTGAGCACCGAAGCAAAACTGACCCACGCGAGGTAAGGCACGAGCAGCAGCCCCGCTGGCCGCGAAACCGCCTGAAAAGCCCGCTGCGTGAGAAAAATGGCGATCCACATCGAAACGATCACGATGAAGGCCGCGCCCATCGCATGCGCTCCAAAGAAAACCGGCGTCCAGGCTGCATTGAGGGCTAGCTGCACGACATAAAGTCTCAGCGCATGCCCGGAGCCGCCACGTTTCCAAACCAGCCAAGCCGCCACGGCCATGCCGAGATACAAAAGCGTCCACACCGGACCGAAGATCCACGATGGCGGATTCCACGAAGGCTTCTCCAAGGCCTGATACCATGCCCCAGGCGGTGAAAAAGCTCCCGCAGCGGGTGCAAGAAAGGTCAGCAGGATAAAGCCGAGCAGCGCGAAATAGGAACGAAAAGGCGTAGGCACGCCGGATATTACGCCGCAGGAGGTTCTTCGGATTAGCCCTGCCGGTTCAGCGACGCACGGCGGTCATGAATCCACGGGCAACCGCGGTATCATGATAGTCGCCCGGCGTGAAACCAGCCTC
>JBKCXA010000968.1:0-7518 GCA_046316935.1 Prosthecobacter sp. | reverse complement strand
GTCCTTGCCGACGATCGTCTTGATGTCGTGCACCGAATCGCCGGTGACAAAGCTGCGCACGATGCTGAACTTGTCCGCGAGCTTTGCCAGCCGCTGCATCGTGCCGCCAAACGTCACACCGGGCAGCGCGGTCTTGATCTCGCCCGTCACGCTGCGCACTTCCGATGGCGCATTCATCTTCGGATCAAAAGTCTCGAACTGCGATGGCCCGCCGTGCATGAAGAGAAAGATGACGGACTTGTCCTTCAGCAGCTTCTTCTGCGAGGCAGCCATCAAATCGCTCAAACCCAGCCCCGCGAGCCCCAGCGATCCCACACGCAAAAAATCACGCCGTGTCCCGGCGGTGAGCGAGCGTGAATCGGTGAAAGCGAGCATGACAGCGTTTCCATACGGCGCGTGGACCCGATCCCTACGCCGAACCTCGAAAGTCAGTGGCCTTCCTGCACCAGCATGAAGGACACCCCGAGGGCTTCCATGGCCTTGGTGAATACGGCAAGGCTCCAGCCTTGCGGCCCGGGTTTCTTCGTGTCGGCCTTCAAAGGCTCAAAATGGATCGCAAACTCGTCTTTGACCTCCAGAGACGGCACGAACGTCACCGAGCCTTTCCAGCCCGCGAAGTGCTTGTCCACCGCCGCTTTGTGCTTCGCATAGTCGGCCATCTTCACGCGCAGCGTCGCCAGATAAGGCGTGCCATGCAGCGGGATCGCCTCACGCACCGCCTGGGCGATCTGATGATCGCTCACGGTCTTCGGATTGAAGGTCACCTGGGCGTAGTTGTCGATGATCTGCACCACCTGCACGTCCTCGACGCCCTTCGTTTCGCCGATGGATTGCTGCACCATGTACACGCAGCTCCCGCACTCGACGCCCGACACATAAAACGTCCTCGTCACCGCCGGATCGGCGGCGTTCAGCGTGGCGGACATCAAAACAATCACAGTGAGGAATTTGAGCATGGGAGAGCCATATACGACCTGCGGTCGCCCATTCTTCGGCAAGGAAATGCTTGCCTCGGAATGCTTGGGAACGTCATGCTGGTGCATGTCCTCGTCACCGCCTGCCAAGCTCCTGCCCGTCTTTCTCTTCAACGGTGCCTACATCGCCATCGCGGCGGCCTTGTCGGTGTCGCGGAAGAATGGCGAGTTCATCTTTTACATCGTCGTCATGCTCGTGCTGATCGCCGTGATGAGCCTCGTGCACAGCCGCGTGAAACTCACCACCGGGCTTCTGTGGGCCTTTTCGATGTGGGGACTCGCTCATATGGCCGGCGGACTCACGCCGTTGCCCGCTGGTTGGCCTTACAATGGCGATCAAGCCGTGCTCTACAGTTGGTGGCTCATCCCGCAGCGGCTGAAGTATGATCAAATCGTGCACGCCTACGGC
The DNA here is from genome assembly GCA_046316935.1 of Prosthecobacter sp. Lineage (GTDB taxonomy): Bacteria > Verrucomicrobiota > Verrucomicrobiia > Verrucomicrobiales > Verrucomicrobiaceae > Prosthecobacter. The sequence continues at coordinate 6,135 of JBKCXA010000968.1, read as the reverse complement.
TTCGGCATCACCACCTGGCTGTGCTGGCACATCCTGCGCAACGCCCTGCGCCAGCCCGATGGCCGCCCAGTGCAGCCCACCTTTGGCATGCTCACCCTCTGCGCCGCCGCCGGCATGGGCTTTGGCGCTTTGAACGAGGTGCTGGAATTCATCGCCGTGCTCACTATCCCCAACACCAACGTCGGCGGCTATGAAAACACCGCCTGGGACATGGTCTCCAACCTCGTCGGCTCCACCGCCGCCGCCGTGGTAATCCGCGTCACCACATCGCCTGAGAGAGCGGCGGGTGCATGACGTTCATGGCGCATGCGCTTCCTCGTCACCGCCTTGCTGCTCTTCACGCTCTGCCCGCTGCTTCATGCCCAAAAGGCGAAGAAGAAGGCCAACCCGACGAATGCCGATGACATGTGGGTGACCTCGCCCGTGCCGGAGCTGCCGGTGAATGTCACGCATCACACCTTCTCCAGCGCCTCGATGAAGCGCGAGGTGGGCTACTGCCTCTATTTGCCGCCGGGCTATGCAAAGGACGAAAAACGCCGTTATCCCGTCATTTACCATCTGCATGGTGCCGGCGGCAATGAGACGCGCAGCGTGTATTCCGCCAGCGTGCTGCACGAGGGCATCCTCGCGGGCAAACTGCCGCAGATGATCATGGTCTTCCCGAATGGCGGACGTGCCACGATGTATCAGGACAGCGGTGATGGCCGATTCATGGCGGAGACAATGATGATCAAGGAGCTCATCCCGCACATCGACGCCACGTATCGCACCATCGACGAGCGCAAAGCACGCTGCATCGAAGGCTTCAGCATGGGCGGACGCGGCTCCACGCACCTCGCCATGCGTCATCCGGATCTGTTTGGCTCGCTCTTCAACCAAAGCGGCAATGTGTATCATGTCTCCGATGTCTCGAAGGCACCCAACACCTACCTCGGCAGCGATGTGGAGCGGTTGAAGGCCAACGACCCCTATCTCAACCTCGAAAAGAACCTCGCCTTCATCAAAACAAACCTTCGCATCCAGGTGGCCTGCGGCACCGCAGACCCCGATCACCTCATCACCGTGCGTGAATACCACGCGGCACTCACGAAGGCCGGTGTGCCGCACAGCTACTTCGAGGTCGAAGGCCTCGATCACAACCAGAAGAAGATGATCGACGGCCGCAAAGCCACCTGGTTCGACTTCCACATCGAATCGCTCAAGCTCAACCACATCGACCTCCACTACCTCAATCCATGAAAAAGCCTCTCTTTGCGTTCTGTGCGATCTTTTGCGGCCATTTGATGGCTGCTGAGCCCACGCTGCTCTTCGCCGATGACTTTGCCCGCGACGAAAAAACGTCCGGCAAGGAGGACATCGGCAATGGCTGGACCAGCAACAGCGGCTGGCGGGCCAAAGGGCATCAGCAGGTCGATCTCATTGATGGCGTCATGCACGTCACCAAGCATGCCGAAGCGGATCATGGCGTGGCCATCTTCCACAACGTCGAGTTTCAGGACGGCATGGTCGAGCTGCGCTTCAAGCTCGGCGAGGGCGACGACCTCGGCGTCGATTTTGTCGATCGCGAGCTCAAAACCGTCCACGCCGGTCATCTCTGCATGGCTCGCGTGACGAACAAAGCTCTCACGATCATGGATTCGAAGACCGGCGGTATGGACAACAAGATCCGCGAACGCCGCCAGGCCGGTGACAAGTCCCCCGAGCTTGCCGCGCTGCTCAAAACCAAGACCAAAGCCTTCAAGTTCGACCTCAAACCCACCGACTGGCACACCCTGCACATCACCGTCTCCGGCAACACCATGACCGTGAAGATCGACGACCAGCCCGCCGGCACCTTCGCCAGCGAAGGCATCGCCCACCCGACGAAACGCATGATCACCCTCGCCGTGAACAAGTCCGCCCAAGTGGATGATGTGAAGGTGTGGAGGCTGAAGTGAGCGCCGGTGCAACTTCCCGACACAAACAATCCTTCCTGCTCACATGAAACGCGCCCTCTTCACCCGGCTGTTTCTTTCCACGACGCTCTCCGCAGCGCTTCCCGGCGCAGAGTCCCTCGCAAAGCTCATCACGAAGCAGTTCGACACCAACTCCGACAGCATCCTCGACGCTGGCGAGTGGCAGACAGGTATCGCCGACAGCTTTTCGAAGCTCGACGCCAACAGCGACGGCCTGATCAAGCCTGAGGAATCCGAAAATCTCAAAGGCGACATTGCCGAGGAGTCGGGCGACATCGCCGCTGTGCTCATCGTGGCCTTGATTCAGCAGGTCCTTACTGCTCTCGACAGCGACGGTGACAAGGCGGTGAGCCGCAAAGAGTATGACGAACTCTCGCTGACCATTTTCACCCGCCTCGACGCCGACAAGAGCAACAGCCTCACGCTCGCCGAGCTGTCCGAGCTGCCGGTGAAGCTTATCGCGAAATGACCGGATGTGTGGGTTTGTCCCACGTCAGCAAGCTCCCAGCAGATCGTTCACCGGGACAAAAATTCGGTCGCGCTGCCTGCGGGTTCTTTGCCCTCGCCTTTGAGCCAGAGGGCGTTGGAGCCGTTTAGCTTGATGAAGCCGGCGAGGTCGAGGTACTTGGAGCCGCCGGGGAGGAACATCGGGTCGCGGTAGCTGAGCACTTGGCCAAAGCGAAAGCCGTGCGTGTCCACGGCAGCGCGATCGACGGCGTTTCCGGTCAAAGCGCGAGCTGCGACGGCGATGGGGCCGGTTTGTGAGCCGAAGGCGGCGAGGCAGACGGTCTTCGGATTCGGATGCGAGCCGACTTTGGTGTTTCGCAGGAAGGTGACGAGCGAGAGCACGTCGTGCACACGTTGAGCGAAAAGCGCATGATTGTAGCCGTGCGTGTAACCAGCGAACTCGCGTGGGTTGGCGACGACGCGCGTCTCTTTGACCGGCTCACCGCCTTGGAAGAGCAGATCGGCACCAACGACGGCGCTGCCAGCGGCGACGAGCTTCTTCACGTCGTCGTTTTGCAGGCCGGACTTGCCGTTGTCATCGAGCCAGATGACGACGCGGCCGTTCCAGTTCTTCGGGTAGAGCCACGACACATTGATTTCCTCGTTGTGGGTCTTGTTTTGGAGTGTGCCGGTCATTTCGAGGTGTTCGCCGCGATCTTGTTTGTCTTTGAGTTCCCACTCGACGCTGCCCGCCTGGTCATACGTGCGTCCGATGACGACTTCGATAGCCGGGCGCAGCACTTTCTCGGCGTCGGCGTTTGCGAGCTGGGTCTGCGTGTCGTCGGTGAACCACTTGAGCAGCTTGCGCTCGAAGTCGGGATCGCCGGCCTTTGGAGCGGGGTGTTTGTCGTCCCACACGGTGAGCTGCTCTTTGGTGAGCGGTTCGTAGTCCTGCTCGATGACCGGCGAGGTGTGGCCGAGTTTGAAGTGCTTGTTGAGGAAGGTGTAGAAGGCGCTGCGGGTGACGGCGTTGTAGTTGTGTTTGAAGTGCTCGCCACGCAGGAGGAAGACGTTGTCCTTCTTGCCAAAGGTGCCGTAGAGCTTTTGCAGATCGGGGAAGCCCTTGGTGGCCATTTCCTTGGTCCAGTCGTCGGCGCTGTTCATGCCCTGCGGCTTCGGCGCGAAGAGCCCGGCGAACTCGACATTGCCTGTGCCGATTCGCAGCAGCGAGGCGTTTTCACAGGTGCAGCCGCCCTGCATCGACGTGCTGACCATCACGCAGGGAAAGGAGAGCTGGATGCGGTCGTCGATGGCTGCGAGGAGCATCGTCTGCGTGCCGCCGCCGCTCGCACCAGTGATGGCGGTGCGTTGCGGATCGACCTCCGGCAGTGAGAGCAGGAAATCGAGGCCGCGCACGGCATTGAGCGTCTGCAGGCCCATGATGGATTGCAGGTTCGACTCGGCCTGCGGGCTGAAGAGGCCCCAATTTTGAGTCGTGTTCATCTCCGGCCGTTGTTTGGCGAAGCGATGCACCACCTCGCGTGAGATTTGAACGGCATCCGAATCACTGAGCATGTCCCACTGCCACACGATGCAGCCCATGCGGGCGAGCTGGACGCAAAGGCTCTGAAAAATGCTCTTCCCACCTTTTTCAAAGCGTTCCGCACCGATGGCGATCTCCTCGCGGACCTTCTGCGGTTCGGAAAGAGAGAGTCGTGCGTCCTGCCAGTGACCATGCGCGAACATCACCGCGGGAACCTTGCCTTTGATCTCCTTCGGCTTCCAAAGGCTGCCGGTGACGTAAAAGCCCGGTGCGGACTCGAAATAGACCTTTTCGACCGTGAAGCCATCGCCCTCGACCTTGCCGTGAATGACGGGATTCAGCGGCGTTTTCGTCGGCATCGGCCAGAGGCCCTCCGCGACGAGAATCTGGCGGCGCACATAGTCACGACGCGCCTCCCATTCACTGAGTGAAGAAGGCGGATTGAAGGGGAAGTAGCCGTTCAGGTCCTTCGGTGGCTGATGACGGATGTCCTCGCCGAGGGCGAGAGTGGAAACGAGGGCGGCGAGGAGGAGCGGAGTGGCTTTCATCAGTCGGTCGGGATGCTGCGGACCACCTTAACGCCCGTCCGGCGGGAAGTTCATCAACTTCGCGATGAGTTGCCGTCGCCGCAAAGCCGTGCATCATGCGTTGCCTCCGTGTCATGCACCCGTAGCTCAGTGGACTAGAGCAGCGGATTTCTAATCCGTCGGTCGCAGGTTCGATCCCTGCCGGGTGCGCTTTGAAGATGAAGAAGGATGAAGGCGGAGGCGAATCTGGCCGCTTGTTGGGCAACGGGTGGCAGTTGCCAATCCGACGCTCCTGAGGAAGGAATCCGGCCACCATGAAGTCCTTCCACCTCCTTGCCGTTCTTGCCGCGCTTGTTCTCACCGCCTTCTCGCCCGTGCTCGCCGATCCGGTTTACGAGCTGCGCATCTACACCTGCCACGAGGGGAAGCTCGATGCCCTGCTCACCCGCTTCCGCGATCACACCTGCAAGCTCTTTGAAAAGCACGGCATGGGCAATGTGGGCTACTGGGTGCCCGTCGATGAGGAAAACGGCTCCAAAACGACCCTGATCTATGTGTTGGAGCACAAGAGCCGCGAGGCCGCCAAGGAGAGCTTCAAGGCCTTCGGGGCCGATCCTGAATGGAAGGCTGCTGCGAAGGCCAGCGAGGCAAATGGCAAGATCGTCGCCAAAATCGAGTCCATCTTCATGACGCCCACGGATTACTCGCCCGCGTTGAAGGTCGAAAAGAGCGCCAAACCCCGCATCTTCGAGATGCGCACCTACACCACGCCTCCCGGCAAGCTCGGTGCCCTCCACGCCCGCTTCCGCGATCACACGATGAAGCTCTTCAGCAAGCACGGCATGAGCCACCTCGCCTACTGGACGCCCACCGATGCGGAAAAAGGTGCCGGCACGAAGCTCATCTACATCCTCGCCCACGACAGCAAGGAGGCAGGCCTCGCCTCCTTCACCGCCTTCCGTGCCGATCCCGATTGGATCAAAGCCAAAGGCGATAGCGAAGCCGCCAACGGTGGGCCGCTAACCATCCAACCCCAGGCCGAAGGCGTGAAGAGCGTTTACATGAAGGCGGTGGATTTTTCCCCGGTGCAGTGAGCTCACTCAGCCTGCTCAACCCCATGCGCTTTCGCCTCCTGCCACTGCTCGGGCTGCTTTGCACCGTGCTCCACGCCGAGCCGCTCTACACCTTTCCCTTCACCGGACCTACCGGCCCCTACACGGTCGATCAGTGGAAAAAGGACTGGCCGGGCTGCGAGTATGAGGATGGTCTCGCGGAAGGTCATGGCGAGTTGGTGACGCGTGAAGGCATTTCGTGGCTTCGCGTGTTGTATCCCAAAGGCAGCGTCGGCTCGGACCAAGGCGGTGCGGGATGGCGCTTCCTTTTTGGCCAGCATGAGGCGGCAGAGCTGCGCTACACCGTGTGTTTTGAGGACGGCTTCGAGTTTGTGAAGGGCGGCAAGCTGCCGGGACTCTGCGGCGGACCCAAAACCATTACCGGCGGCGATGCCGTCAACGGCCTCGATGGCTTCTCCGCCCGCGTGATGTGGCGGAAGGATGGTCGCGGCCAAGCCTATGTGTATCACATGCACCAGCCGTCGAAGTATGGCGACGAGTTCGATTTCCCTGAGGACTTCCGCTTTGTGCCCGGCAAGCCCGTCGTCATC
>JBKCXA010000967.1:0-2601 GCA_046316935.1 Prosthecobacter sp. | reverse complement strand
GGGCAGCGATTACATGGTCAGCGAACTGCGCGGCTCCTGCATCACGCAAGGCGATGGCTTCACCTGGATTCATCCCGAGATCACCGGCGATAAACTGACCATCTTCGGCCAATACACGACTGTTGGCATCGAATCCCTCCTTTGCCTCCGCGAAGCCTGCGAAGACACCGGCATGACGCAGGGTGATTTGGACGACATCTTCCGCGAGAACGCGCTGCGCCTATGTAGAACGAGTTTTCCAACTCGTTCATCCGAAGAACCGAGTTGGAAAACTCGGTTTACGGGCCCCCAACTCTGGGAAGAAGCCAAAACCAAAATCTCCTGCGGCACAGGTCTTCTCTCCAAACGCGCACACCTCTTCGATCCGCAAACCTGGCCCTCCTATTTCAGCCGCGCGAAAGGCTCCGACATCTGGGATCTCGATGGCAAACGCTACACCGACTTCACCGGCGGTGTTGGAGCCATCCTCCTCGGCCATGCGGATGATGAAGTGAACGCCGCAGTGAAGCGCCGCGTGAATCTCGGCAGCTATGCCACGCTCGCCTCGCCGGATGAAGTGAAGCTCGCGGATGAACTGCTCGATCTGCATCCCTGGGCCGGCAAGGTGCGCTATGCCCGCGGCGGTGGCGAAGCGCTCGGGCTTGCGGTGCGCATTGCACGGGCGGCCACTGGCAAAAGCGGCATCGCCTTCTGCGGCTACCATGGCTGGAGCGATTGGTATCTCGCCGCGAATCTCGGCGATGACGCCGCGCTCGACGGACACTTGCTGCCAGGCCTTCAACCGCTCGGCGTGCCGCGCGAGCTGGCAGGCACAGCGGTGCCGTTTCGCTACAACGATCCTGCGTCCTTCCAAGCCGCGATGCAGAAGCTCGATGGCAAGCTCGCCGCCGTGGTGATGGAGCCGATGCGCAGCGAGTTCCCGCGCGATGGCTTCCTGCAAAACGTGATTGATGCCTGCCGTGCCGCCGGAGCTGTCTTTGTGCTCGATGAAGTCACCAGCGGCTGGCGTTTCGGCTTTCCCGGTGCCGCGCCGGTGCTCGGCATTGAGCCCGATCTCGCCGTGTATGCGAAGGCGATGAGCAACGGCTATCCCGCCGGAGCCATCGTCGGCAAAAACGAGGTCATGGAGGCCTCCAACCACAGTTTCATCTCCAGCAGCTACTGGACCGATGGTGTCGGCACCGCAGCCTCGCTGGCCTGCATTGCCAAAATGAAGCGTGAAGGCGTGCAAAAGCATGTGTGGAGCCTCGGCGAACGATTGCAGGCCGGTTTGCGCGAGGTGGCTTCGCGGCATCCCACGCTCGGTTTGAAGGTCGGAAGCATGCCCTGTGCTCCAGCGCTCGTTTTTGCCAATCCAGCCGCGAAACCGCTCATGATCCGCCACATGCTCCAGCGCGGCTTTTTGATGTCGAGCCAACTTTACGTCACTTGGTGCCACGACGACGAAAAAGTCGCCCGCATGCTCGCCGCGCTCGATGAATCGCTCGCCATCGTCGCCCAAACACCGCTCGAAGCGGCTCAAGGACCGCAACAAGGCTTTGCGCGACTCGTTTGAACCTCATCATGCTCATTGACTGCCACAATCACCTCGGTGCCGACCTGCTGTTTTACCTGCATGGCGATTTCCCCTACTCGCAGCAGCTCGTGCAGATGCAGCACGAGGGCGGAGCGCTCGGCATCACGCACTGGGTTGCGTTTCCCTTCGTCAGCTACGCGGCGATGGACGTGACGAAGTTCCGCAGCGGTGAGATCGGCTTCGGTCAGAACGGTCTCGAAACGGTGCCGTATGCGTTTGAGAACAAACGCCTGCTCGATGAATGCCAGAAGCTCTTCCCTGAGGAGGGCAAACGCATCCTTCCTTTCGTCATGGTCGATCCGATGCGAGACACAGACGCGCAGGCGAAGGAACTGATCAAGCTGCGCGGCGAATACCGCTTCCACGGCATCAAGATCCAGAGCACCATCATTCAGTCGGACATCAAACGCCTCGCGCATGAAGGAAAAGTCTTCCTCGACCTCGCCCGCGAGTGGGATGTGCCTTTCATCATTCACAGCAGCGTCGCCAAAGATGATCTCTGGGCGCAGGCGCATGACATCATCGACATCGCCGAGGCGAATCCGGACATCCGCTTCTGCGCCGCGCATTCGTGTCGCTACGACAAGGAATGCCTTGATCGCATTCAAGCACTGCCCAACGCGTGGTTCGACAACTCCGCACACTGCATCCACTGCGTCGGTGCTGTAGATGATCTGCCTTACATCGCGCCGCGCGAGCGCCGTTTCGACAGCGACTATACCGATCCCGGCCGCGTGACAGCCGATCTCGCCGCGGCGTATCCGGACAAGTTCATCTGGGGCAGCGACTCGCCCTTCTACAGCTACGCCGCCGAGATCAGCGGCAAGGTGGTGAAGCTCATCAGCACCTACGAGGCTGAGATGAAGGCCCTCCGCGCCGCCGGCGATGAAGCCGTCCAGCGCATCACCTGCACGAACACGCTCAAATACCTCAAGCTCGCCGATGAAAGCATTCTCTCTTGAAGGCCATGCCGCGCTCGTGACCGGTTCCTCGCAAGGCATTGGCCTGGCGATGGCGCATAGCTT
>JBKCXA010000966.1:0-4995 GCA_046316935.1 Prosthecobacter sp. | reverse complement strand
TTCCCGAGCAAATCCAACCGCAAAAAGAAGCGCAGGCTTAACAAGAAGCTCTACCGGCAGCGCTAACGTGTGGAGAACTTCTTCTTCCGTCTCAAACGCTGGGCCTGCGCCAGCACCCGGCGCGACAAGCTTGCGTTGCACTTTCTTTCCCTCATCCAGTTTGCCTCCATCATCGACTGGCTCAGATACGGCTCTTGAGGGTTTTCAAACACGGCCTAGGTCACACCGTCTCACCCGGCATGTAGGTGGGCATCAGGCGCATGCCGCTGACGGAGGAGGTGCCGTTTTCGGCGAGCTGGCGCACGGCCTGCACGATGCGGCTGGCGAATTGTTTGGACTCGATGCCGTAGCGGCAGACGGAGGGGCTGGTGCTGTCGAGCGTGGGATCGTTGTCACGCGAGAGCACAGCCACATCCTGCGGGATGCGTTTGCCGCGTCGCATAAGGTGCATGAGCGTGGTGATGACGAACGGCGGACGAGCCACAAAGTAGGCGGTGGGAGCGTCCGAGCTGCGCATGACCTCATCGAGCAGGCGGCAGAGATGCGAGGTGGTACCGTCGTGGCGTAGAATGCGAAGCTGCGTGCCCGGCAGGCTGCGCAGGGCCTCATTGAGGCCCTCCTCGCTGGCGATATCGCCCCCGTATTGGCCTTTCGGCACGACGAAGGCGATGCGGCGGTGGCCTTTGCGCCAGAGCATCGTGCCGGCGTGATGGCAGGCGGCGTGGAAGTCCGTGTCGAGCGAGGGAAGCGTGAGCCCCTTCGCGGCGGAGCCCATCAAAAAGCATGGCACACGATGCTCCACCAGCCAGCGCTGCATGGGCACCTGGGCGCTGAGCACGAGCCACGCCGTGTAAGGATGATCCGCGAAGAATTTCTCCAGTGCGCGGGCTGGCGAGGGCGTGTAGCACGCGGGCTGCACATGGATGCGCACCTCGTAGCCGGCGGCGGTCAGCTTGCTACGCAGCATGTCCATCACGTAGGCCACATGCGCTGGCATGTTGAGGAACGACGCGGAGCTCAGCACGCCGACAATTTTGGGGCCGCTGGTCTTGCGAGTCGGTTTGGTCGCCTGCTTGATCTTGCGGCGCTGGCGTCCGCTGACCTCCAGCCAGCCCTCGCGCTGCAGATCCTCCAGCGCGGCACGCAGCGTGCGGCGGCTCACTTGCAGCTCCTCGCACAGCTCGCGTTCGCCGGGGAGAAAGTCCTGCCAGTGACCACTTTGCAAACCCTCGCGCAAGCTGTCCACGGTCTGCGCCACGAGCGATTGACGCTGCGGCAGTTTCGGTGCGGTGGAGGTGGGTTTCTTCATGTGGTGCCAGCTTGTGACCACGAGTAAACACTCGTTTCCGCGAGCCTCGCAATCAGAATCCGCGCCATCATGAGCCAGACAGCCTTCTCCCTCCAAAACCGCGACATCTGGGTCATCGGTGGCGCGGGCTATCTTGGCCAGGAAGTCGTCAAAATGCTCTCGCAGCTCGGCGCGACCGTTTTGTGCGCGGATCTACCCGGCAAGGCTCAAAGCAGCCCTCAAGTCACCGCCGCTGATCTCGACGCGGCGGACATCCCGGCGCTCGAAGCCTTCATCGCGGATCAAATCGCCGCGCGTGGTGTGCCGCATGGCCTCGTCGTCATGACCTACGCCTCCACGGCCAAAAAGTTCGACGACCTCACCGCGGCAGATTTCGATCACGCGAACCACGGCAACCTCACCGCCACCTTCACGCTCGCCCGTGCCATCGGCAATGCGATGGCGGAGCGTGGAAGCGGCAGCCTCGTGCTCTTTTCCAGCACGTACGGCACCGTCTCACCTGATCCGCACATCTACGAGGCCCCGATGAATCCGAACCCTGTCGAATACGGCGTCGGCAAGGCGGGCATCCAGCAGCTCTCGCGTTACCTTGCCGTGCATTACGGCAAACGCGGCGTGCGCTGCAATGCCATCAGCCCGGGTCCTTTCCCGAATCCGAACATCCAGCGTGAACAGCCCGCCTTCATCGAGCGCTTGTCGAAAAAAGTGCCGCTGGGCCGCGTCGGCCAATCGCCCGAGATCGCCGGAGCCGTCGCCTTTTTGCTTAGCGATGCCTCCACCTTCATCACGGGTCAAAATCTCGCGGTCGATGGCGGTTGGACCGTTTGGTAAATAGCTTCCCAGCCATGAAAAAGCTTCTCTTCCTGCTCCTCGCCGTTTCGCTGCATGCGGAGAGCCTTGTCACGCTCAACGTCGAGCCTTCCAAAGAGCACCCGCGCAACTCCGAGGGTTCCTTTGCCACGCTCGCCTCGGGCCGCGTGATCTTCATCTACTCGCAGTTCTACGGCGGCAATGGCGACGAGAGCCCCGCACGTCTCGTGAAAATTCATTCGGATGATCAAGGCCGCTCCTGGAGTGCTCCTGTCACCGTCGTGGAAAACACCGCGGGCAACAACGTGATGAGCGTGTCGCTGCTGCGCCTCGCCAGCGGCAAGCTCGCCATGTTTTACTGCATCAAGAACAGTTGGATCGACTGCCGTCCGCACATGCGCCTCTCCACCGACGACGGTGAGACCTGGACGGAGCCCAGGCTCATCCAGCAGGCACCGGGCTACTTCGTGCTGAACAACGACCGCGTCATCCAGACCGCGAAAGGCCGTCTCATCGTCCCGCTAGCCTTTCATCGCTCACGCGGCACCAATCCGCACACCAGCAAATCCTGGGACGCACGCGCCATCGCCACCTGGCTCTATTCCGATGATGAAGGTGCCACCTGGACCGAATCCTCAAGCTGGTGGGCCATGCCCGTGCGCAGCGGCAGCGGCCTGCAAGAGCCCGGCGTCGTCGAGCTCGCCGATGGCAGCCTCTTCTCCTGGTCCCGCACGGATCAGGGCACGCAATACGGCTTTCGCTCCACCGATGCGGGCAAAACCTTCACGCCACCCGAGCCGACCGAACTCAAATCCCCCAACGGCCCCGCCAGCATCAAGCGGCTGCCCGGCAGCAGCGACTTGCTCGCCATCTACAACGATCACTCCGGCCAGTTCCCCTTCCCGCCGAAGAAGCGCAATCCCTTCGTCGCCGCCCTCTCCACCGATGGCGGCAAGACCTGGCCCCAACGCAAACTCATCGAGAGCGACCCCGACGGCCTCTATCACTACACCGCCATCCATTTCATCGGCGATGCCATGCTCATTGGCTACTGCGCCGGTGACAGCAAAGTCGGCGCGTTGAATCGCCTCCGCATCCGCCGTATCACCCTCGACTGGCTCGAACAAAACTAACCACCATGCGAAAATCCAAAATCCTCGCCAAACTCCGCGCCAGTGAAGTCGCCCGCGTGTGCAGCCTCGGTTCGCCCATTGCCTTCTATCCCGCGCTCGCGGCTCACTTTGGCTATGACGGTATCTGGTTGGATGCCGAGCATCGACCTTGGGATCCGCATCAGGCGGATGCCATGCTCGCCCAACATCAGGCGGCAGACATCGATTGCCTCTGGCGTCCGCCGACCAAGGAAAAAAATGCGCTCTACCGCCTCCTTGAGGACGGTGTGGCCGGTTTGATGATCCCTCACGTCGCCACGGCGGAGGAAGCGCATGCACTGGTGCAGGCCATCAAATTCCCGCCCCTGGGCGACCGTGGCTTTTGTGGTGGCGGGCGTGATGCCGCCTACTGGATCGGCAAGCCGCCGGACTACACTGAGCAGGCAAACAACGAGACCTTTCTTACCGTGCAGATTGAAACGCCGCAGGCGCTCGAAAACGCCGCGGCCATAGCCGCCGTGCCGGGAGTTGACGTGCTCTTTCTCGGCCCGGGAGACATGTCTTTGCGTCTCGGTTGCTCGCCCGCAGTAAGCGATCCGGTCATGCTCGATGTGCAAAAGAAGCTCAACGCCGCCTGTGTCCGTCATGGCAAGGCCTGGGGCCGTCCGGTCGGCAGCGCCGCGGATGTGAAGGCCGTTGTCGAACTCGGTGCGAGGCTTGTCGCCTACGGCAGCGAGTTCGGTGCCATCCATGCGCATCTCTCTGCCTGCTCGGCCGATCTCGACGCGGCATTATAAAAAGACTTCCGCCATCACTTCTTCCGCTCCATCGCCACCGCGGCGAGGATGACGAGGCCGAGGACGATGTTCTGCGTGTTGCTTTCCACGTTGGTGAGGTTCATGCCGTTTTGAATCACGGCGATGATGAAGGCGCCGATAAGCGTGCCGGGCATCGTGCCACGGCCGCCGCTGAGGCTGGTGCCGCCCACCACGGCGGCGGCGATGGCATAAAGCTCATACTTGGCTCCAAAGGTGCCCGAGCCGCTCTTGAGCTGCGAGGCCATTACCACGCCGCCGAGACCCGCGAGCAGTCCGCAAAGCGCATAGGCCATCACCGTGACGCGTTTCACCGGCACACCGGAAACCAGCGCGGCCTCCGCATTGCCGCCCACGGCATACAAATGCCTGCCAAAGGCCGTCTGCGTCATCATCACATGCGCCACGGCATACAGCAGCAGCATGAGCACGACCGCGTTCGGCACATTCATGAGGTCGGCGCCGCGTCCCAGCCAAATAAAACTCTCCGGCACTTGATACACGCTCTGATTGTCCGCCAGTCGATAGGCCAGGCCGCTGCCCCCGAGCATCATCGCGAGGGTGACAATGAAGGGCGGCATGTGCAGCCGCGTGATGATGCCACCGACGAGCCATCCGCTCGCGGCGCACACACCGATGCCACCAAGCGAGGCGAGCATCATTTGCATGTTCGAGGCCGTTTCGCCTCCAAACGCATCGCGAATGATCAGCGTCGTCACCACCGCCGAAAGCGCCAGCAGGCTGCCCACGCTCAAGTCGATGCCGCCGGCGATGATCACCAAGGTCATGCCGATGGCCAGAATCGCGATCACGGCGATCTGGCTGGCTATGTTGAGCAGATTGTCCCGCGTCAAAAACCCCGGCCAGGTGCGGCTGGAGGGCTTCAAAAGGGTGACGTCCTTCAAATCGCTGAAAACAAGCCACTCGGCTGTCACCTGCGTGCCGATGA
>JBKCXA010000965.1:0-4343 GCA_046316935.1 Prosthecobacter sp. | reverse complement strand
CCTTTGCCGCGATCACTCAAAAGCGCATCTGAAGCCTCCGGCGCAGGTTTTTCACCACTCAAGAAAAACGCCGCCACACCTCCGAGGAGGATCAAAACGAGCAGCAACAGCGCGGGTGGGATTTTCATGTGTTACGACGATAGACAGCAGGGACGACGCGGCAACTTTCACAACTCGCCAAGCCCGCCGCGTTTGATCCATGCATCCAGTGCCTCATACGGCTCCATGCTCAAAATCGCGCCACAGCCAAACGGAGCCGCATTCACGCTCGTCACGTCCATCTGGCCTTCCTCGATGCGCAGCATCGGAAAACCCGCCGCGTGCCGCTGATAGAACCCATCATGCGCCGCCAGCACATCCCCCTGCAAGGCTTCTGGATACACATCCAGGCCGCGGAAGTAGTGATGACCATTTCGCTCCACATGCGCCACGCCCAGCGCCGCCTGCACCGCCACATCTTGCAGCATCGCCACCGGGCCGATGCTGCACAGGTCCTCGCCGCTCAGGATCGAATCCGGCCGCGTGCGCAGCAGCGCGGCGTTCGCCAGACCCTTCACGATGCCTTTGCAGTTCTTGTGGCTCGTGCCGCGATAGCCCAGCTCCAGTGCCCGCGGAAGATCATCCAGCGAGCCATCGCTCTCATCAATGATCATCCCCGGCATGTCCTTCCACTCGCGCAGCACCGCCATCTCATCCCCGAGTGCCTTCGCCCGGTGCAGCGGCTGCTCGATGAGCAACAACTGCTCAAACAACGGCTCCAGCGCCTTCTCCGCCCGCAGCATCGCGTAGTAGTCGCGGAAGCTCGCGAGGGCATGAAACTGCTCGTTGCCATCCAGCGTCGTTTTGAAGCCTCGCGGGCAGTTCTCCACGAGGATGCGAGTCACCTCGCGCAGCCTCGGCAGATCCGTCTCCGCCTTCCCGCAGATCTTGATCTTGAAAAACGACAGCCCGTAAGCCCGGATCGATTCATCCAAGGCCTGCGGCAGGCCATCATTCACGCGTTCCGCCGCCGGAATCTCACTCGCCCGCAGCTCATCACCGAGACCGATCGTGTGCCGCACATGCACCCGCTCCAGCGGACGCTCCGCCAGCGCCTTGCCCACCTTCACGCCACGCACCGCGCTCAAATCAATCCCCAGCTCCTCCGAGCCGAGCACCGCATGCAGCGGCCTTCCCAGCGCCTTGCAGATCCCATCCAGCACCGCCCGCTCCATCAGGCTCACGCCCAGGTTCGCCAGCAGCGGCGGCACCTCGCGCACCTTCGCCCAGTTCGCCTGCTCGGCATACAAATCACGCCACCACGCGAAAAAGCCCACCGGCCGTTCCGCCGCCAATCGTGCAATGCGCGACGCATTCTGGATCACCGCGATCATCTCGCACAAATCCGCTTCGAAGGGCGTCTCCGGGTTCTTCGTGAACCACTTCAGCGCCAGCCCCTCGCTACTCAACCCGCTCACCTCGCGACCATTCACCACGAGATCCACATTCACAAACACATGCGGCACCACAGTCATGCTCGCGATCCCATATTTAAACGGAAACCGCAGCCGCATCGGCAGCACATGAAATCGAAAACGCTGAATCGTGAAGGTCATTCCACCGAAGGTGCAAGAAGCCCGGCCTAGCGGCAAATGAATGTTAGACCGAACATCTCCGGCGTCTGCTCTATTGAAGCCCTGGCAAGTAAAGCCGGTTTGTGTCCCGACGTGAGGTTCTTGTCATTTGTCAGGAGGGCGAAGGCGGGCCACAGAACGTCATGATGAAGCACCTGCTCATTTTGCTCCTTCTCGTCTCCAACGTCGCCGCCCTCGAACTGCCGCCGGGCGGCGTGGAGGTGCGTGGCGACACGGCTTTGCAGGCCAGCGCCAATGCCTCGGCGGGCAAGGCGGAGTCTTTGGAAAAGGGAAAACGCATTACCATCATCAAGGGTGATCCGGCGAAGGCTTACTCGGCGCAGTTCACCGCGCCTGTTTCAGCTGAAATCGCCAAAGGCGAACGCGTGCTGGCCATCATCAAGGCACGTGTCGTTGGCGCTGAAGCATCCGGCGAGGTGCAGGCGAAGCTTCAGCTCAGGGGCGCTCCATACACCTCGTTCGCCGCGGTCATCGGTGTGGGCATTCTTCGGGAATGGACGGAGCAGCCGGTGGTGTTTGTAGCGGATGACGCCGTGCCAGCGGGCAAGGCGGCGGTGGTGCTGCTGTGCGGGCACAAGGAGCAAAGCATCGAGGTGGAGAGCATCCGCGTCCTGAAGTATCCCGCGACGATGGATCTGGCGCTGTTCCCCAAGGCGAAGCTCATTCCACGCACTTACGCAGGCCGCGAACCGGATGCGCCGTGGCGCAAAGCGGCACTGGAACGCATCGAACAGCATCGGAAAAAGGATTTGTCGATGATCGTGAAGGGCGGCGACGGCCAGCCACTAGCTGAAACGGAGGTGAAGCTCTCGCTGAAGCGTCATGCCTTCGGTTTTGGCTCCGCCGTGGTGGCGAAGCGTTTCAGCAGCGAAAGCGAGGACGACCGTCGCTATCGCGAGATCGTGGAAAAGCTCTTCAGCATCGTCGTTTTCGAAAACGACCTCAAAGACGGCAACTGGGCTCCTGATTTCGATGAAGGCCGAAAAGCCAGACGCAATGCGGAGATCGACACCGCCTTCCAATGGCTCGCCGAGCGCCACATCGATGTGCGCGGGCATTACCTCATGCAGGTGGCCACGCCTTTCAATCTGCACGACATCAAGGACAACGCGGTGGTCCGCCAACGCACGCTCGACAGCGTGAAGGAGCGCATGGCCTTTGTGAAGGATCGCGTCATCGAGTGGGATGTGATCAATCATCCCATCGCCTGGGGCGGTGCGGACATGCTGAACAAGCGTCCCGGCCTCGAAAAGTTGGATCGCGAGGTCTTCACGCTGGCTCGCTCGCTCACGAAGCTGCCTTTCTTCATCAACGAGGATCAGGTCTTCCGTCCTGGTCCGCAGTGCGATGACACCTTCACCTACATCGAGAAGTTAAACGCCGATGGCTTCAAGGTCACAGGCCTCGGCAATCAGGCGCACTTCCATGAGAGCTACCTGCCTTCACCGGAGCATCTGCTGGCCGTGACGGATCAATTTGCGAAGATCGTGACGCATCAGGCCATCACCGAATACGACGTCGTGACTACCGAAGACGAGCAACTGGCCGCCGACTACACGCGGGATGTGCTCATCGCCGTCTTCAGCCATCCGGCTTACACGAGTTTTCTGCTGTGGGGCTTCTGGGAAGGCTCGCACTGGAAGCCGGAGGCCGCGTCCTGGTCCAAAGACTGGTCCATCCGCCCTCGCGGCGAGGTTTTGGAGGAATGGATCGGCCGGAAGTGGCACACGGAGGTCACGTTGAAGACCGATGCGAAGGGCAAGGTCTCGTGGCGTGGTTTCCCGGGCTGGTATGAAGTGAGCGCTCAAGGCCGCACGACGCTCGTGAAGCCGGAGTGAGGTTACAGCTTGTCGTGCAGTTCATGCACCTTCTTCGCGATGCGGTCTTCGACATCCTCGGCCCATCCGGCAGCGGCCTCGTAGCCGCCTTCTTTGAGCACGCGGAGGCTCGGCATGTAGCCGGTGTAGTCGTTCGAGTAACCGGCGACCCACACGCCTGCCTCGCCCGCGAATTCGCGTTTGAAGCGAAGCGAGTAATCCACCACGACCTCGCTGCCGAGCGTGATGAAGGTCAGATCTTTGCCGATCTTAATGACCTGCACGGGGTAATCGTGATCGGCTCGCTTGTTGTTCGCGTAGCTGAGCTTGATCTCCTCATACGCCGCACGGATCGGCCCGGCGACGGCACGCGGATTCACGCTGAGCGCCATCTCGACAGCGTTCGAGAGTGAGCGACCATGCTGCATGGAGAGTTCCAGATCGGTGACGCCCGGAACGACATCGCTGCGGCGTGGATAAGGATTCTGATCGCCGCCGCAACCCATCAAAAACAAGGCGGTGAAGCCCGGGCGATGCTCTTGGAGGTACTCTTGAGCAAAGCCCGCGTAATCGCCGCACCAGTTGTAAAAGCCGAGCGAGGTGTTGTGGCAGGCATAACCAAAGAGCGTGGCCTTCAGCGTGCCATCAGGTGCTTCGACACGCAGCGCCGGCACCTCGTGATCGAAGGGACCGTTCGGATTCGGAGCCTTGTTGGCGTTCGGATGATCGGGCGGCAATGTGTAGTCACGACGGCGATTCATCGCGAAGCCACAGCGGGCCTTGTTCCAGGTGAGGCGGGCCGGTTGCATGTCGGTCAAAGCTTTGCCGATGAGCGCCACGAGATCGCTTTGCAGCTTCTGCGTGTATTCCCAGGCATCGCGGGCTCTTTGAT
>JBKCXA010000964.1:0-20874 GCA_046316935.1 Prosthecobacter sp. | reverse complement strand
TTGTCTCGATGGGGAGCTGGCGCATGCTGCGCACGGCCTCTTCGGAGGGAATGGGCACGCGGAAGGGCACGTCGGAACTGAAGGTCTCCCAATCCTTGGCGGCCTTGCGCACGTCCTCATGGCGCAGGATCATGGTGATGTTCTCGCCGTGAAACGGGCACTGCATCACACCGGTGGCGGCGCGGGCTTCTTTGAAGGGATCGGTGAAGGCGGGCATGGGGATGGTGAATGACGAATGCAGAATGACGAATGATGAATAGGGCGGCAATGCGCGGTGTTTGCGCTTTACTGCTTTTGCCATGGCGTGCTGCCGCCACGCTGAATGTGCTGGCGGAGAGCGGTGGAGAGTTCGTTGAAGATTTTCGGGGCCTTGGTGGCGACGTTGGTCTGCTCCTGGGGATCGTTTTGGAGGTGATAGAGCTCGAGTGGGCTGAAGGGATCGTTTTGCATGAGCTTCCACTCGCCACGGATGAGAGCCTGGTAGTCTTTGCCGCCGTAAGTCTTGCCGCCTTCGCGACGCACAAAGTAGAGATCCCGCGGCTGCGTGATGTGGCCGCCTTTGAGGATCGGCACGAGGCTCACCGCGTCGAGTTCCGCGGAGGGCTTGAGGCCGGCGAGTTCGAGGAAGGTGGGGAAGAGATCGAAGTTGAGGCCTTGGTAATCGCTGCGGCTGCCGCGCTTGATTTGCGCCGGCCAGCGCATCATGAAAGGCACGCGCAGGCCGCCGTCATAGTGATCCTGTTTTCCGCCACGCCAGGGATCGTTGTTTTGGGCGTGTGGCACGGAGCCGCCGTTGTCGGCGCTGAAGACAACGACGGTGTTTTGCTCCAACCCGGTGTCTTTGAGCACATCGAGCACCTGGCCGATGTGGTGATCGAGATGCTCGACGAAGGCCACGTTCATCGCCCGTTTATTATCGAGCTGTGGCGCATGCTGTTTGACTTTGGCCAGCCATTCGGCAGGCGGCTCGATGGGAAAGTGAGGCGCATTGTAGGCGAGATAGAGGAAGAAGGGCTTCGCGGCCTTCGCTCGCTCGCGGAGGTAGTCGGAGGCCCAGGTGGTGAAAAGCTCCGTGGCATGGCCTTGAGGCTCGATGACCTCGCGATTGAGCCGCATGTAGTTGATGCCATGGCGCAGGTGCGTGGTGTAGCTGTCCATCATGTCGCCCAGGAAGCCGTGGAAGTGGTCGAAGCCGCGTTCATTCGGAGTGTTGGGCGATTCGAGGCCGAGATGCCATTTGCCGATGATGCCGGTGTGGTAGCCCGCCTTCTTCAATTCATCTGCCAGCGTCGGCACGCCCGGTTTGAAGTAGCCCCACGAATCCTCCGGCTTCGTGCGGATCACACCCGGCACGCCCACGCGATCCGCGTAGCGACCCGTGAGCAAGGCGGCACGCGAAGGCGAGCACACGGTGCAGTTGGCCCGCATCGCGGTGAAGAGCATGCCTTCGCTGCCAATGCGGTCGATATTCGGCGTGCGCACATCGGAAGGATGGTAGGCGGAGACATCGCCGTAGCCGTGATCATCGGCGAGGATGATCAGGAAGTTCGGCGGCGCCGCGGCGAGCAGGCCAGGAAGGAGAAGAACGAGGAAAAAGAGGTGTTTCATGGCTTGCCGCTGATTTTGAGGGCGCGAATCGAAGCCGTCTGACCACCGACGGCGATCCAACTGCGTGTTTTTCCCGTGGCGAGGTAAGGATGCACGGTCTCCACGATAAGGTCGTTCACCTTCAACGAGATGCGATCCCCGCTCCACGCAAAGCTCAGCCGGTGCCACACGCCTGTTTTGAGATCGGCGGGCGCTTTGGCGATGGTGTGGCTGGGCTTCACGGAGTCCTCGGCGATGCTGATCATCTTGGGGCCGATGACGACACGGCCGATGTGCGCGAGGCCTTTCGGCGTGGTGCCATCGCAGCCGAGGATGAGGATCTTTGAGCCATCGAAGCGGAACTCACACTCGATGACGCCGCTGTTCCATCCCACCTGATGCCAAAGCACGGCCACATGCTTGTTCTCCGGCTTTTCAGCGCACACGAGGACGCCGTCCTTCGGCTCGTAAGTGCCGTGGGCGATCTTCCAGGTCGCGTCGAGCGGTGATTGGAAGTCGGGCGTGGCGAGGACGGGCAGATCTTCGGCCACGACGGGTGAGACGAATGCGAGGAGGGCGAGCAGCGGGAGCAGTTTCATGAGGCGGGGTTCAACGAGGCAGAAGGTAAAATAATGACGGGTAAAATGATGTTCTGAAGGATTTCAGTTCCCCCATCATTTTACCCTCCATCATTCTACCTGCCTGATGAAGCCTTCCCGCACCGAGGACCCCACGCCCCAAAGCCGCTGTCGTTTCGCGCTCGTCTGGGGCGACATCACTCCACCGCCAAACATCTACCATCGCATGTGGGGCGCGGCGAAACATGAACGCGCCACCGGCATCCACCGGCCGCTACGGGCCACCGTGGCCGTTTTCGCCCCGATGGAAGGTGGCGGGCGGCAGATCCTGCTCGCCCTCGACCATTGCGTGATGGGTGCCACCGAGCATGCCAATCTCGTCTCGCAGGCCGCGGAGATCGGCGGTGTGGCCAAAGAAGAGATCCTCGTCGTCTTTTCGCACACGCATGGCGCGGGCCTGATGGGTCTCGATCGTGCTCCTCTGCCCGGCGGCGATCTCATCCCGCTGTATTTGCAGTCACTCGGCGAGAAAGCCGGAGCACTGGTGAAGCAGTGCCTGGCCTCGTTGAAGCCCGCGGGCATCGTGTATGGCCGTGGAAGGTGCTCGCTGGCGACACATCGCGATTTCTGGGATGGACAGCAGTTCGTGTGCGGTCACAACCCCGGCGTGCCTGCGGACGACACCGTCATCGTCGCGCGAGTGAGTGATGATGCAGGTCAAACGCTCGCCAGCATCGTGAACTACGCCTGTCATCCCACCACGCTCGCGTGGGAAAACACGCTCATCAGCCCCGACTACATCGGGGCGATGCGCCAGGTCGTCGAGGCCGACACCGGCGCTCCGTGTTTGTTCCTGCAAGGCGCCAGCGGCGAGCTCGGCCCGCGCGAAGGATTCGTCGGCGATCCTGCGGTGGCGGATCGAAACGGCCGTGAGCTGGGTTACGCGGCGCTTTCGGCTCTCACCGCGCTGCCCACCGCCGGAACGACCTTCGTGTATGCCGGCCCGGTCGTCTCCGGAGCCACGCTGGGGGCGTGGAAGCATCAACCCATCGACCTGGCCGAAAAGGCCGGTTGGATGCTCCAGCGCTGGCAAGAGCCGCTGAAGTATCGTCCCGGCCAGCCGACGGCCGAGCACGTTCAAAACGACCTCACCGACCTTCAACATCAGGAAGCCGTTGCTCGCAGTGCTGGCGATGAAAGTCGTGTCGCCAACCTCCGGGCTCTCGCCGAGCGCAAGAACCGCCTGCTTCATCGCCTCCGGCAGCTTCCACCCGGCGAGGCGTATCCACTACGGGTCGTCCTCTGGCGCGTCGGCGATGCCGTGTGGATCGGCGTGCAGGGCGAAAGCTATTCCCTGCTCCAGACCGAACTCCGCCGTCGTTTTCCACACCAAATCATCGTCGTCGCCAGCATCGCCGCCGACTGGGGCGCCTCCTACCTGCCCCCACGCGAGCTCTACGACAGCGGCATCTACCAGGAGAGCATCGCCATCGTGGCCGCGGGAAGTTTGGAGCAGTTGATCGATTCGATCGCGGGGCACCTTCGGACGCTTCCGTAGCAACCACGAAACACTTCTCGACAGGCGAAAGGGTCGTGATGTAATATCCCGCCATGCCCTCGTTGTTCCAAGAAACGGTGTTTTTCAAGAACCTGTATGCCACGCCCGCTGACTGGCAGCGCGATTTGTTTTATTCGGTGGTGAGGGCGGGGCACCTCAAAGCGGGCATCGATCACCGCATCGAGCGTGAGACCTACCCCGGCCATGAGTTCATCCTCTGCCTCGGTGGGAAGGGCTGGCTCCGCGTGGCGGGCAAGAAGCACGATGTGAACCCCGGGTCCCTCGTGTGGGTGAACTGCCACCATCCGCATGCCTACGGCGCAGTGACGCGGGAGCCCTGGGAGCTCTTCTGGCTTCGCGTGGAAGGGCGTCCGCTCGATCGCATCTCGGAGCTGCTGCAGATCCGCTCGCAGCCAGTGTTTGAGAATGTGGACGCGAAGGCGCTGGCGCTGGAGTTTGAGCGGGCCTTTGACCGCATGATGGGCCAACGACCGAGCGACGGAGCGCTGACGAGTGCCGCCGTGGCGGCCATCATCGGGATTCTCTTCGATGCGCGGCTTTCCGAGCCCGGCACCATCCAGCCGGAGCTGCCGCTGGCGGTGCAAAAGGCTGTGGAGCGCATGCGCCTTTACTTTCACATGCCCACGCGAGTTGTGGAGCTGGCGCAGCTCAGCGGCATGAGCGAGAGCCACTTCAGCCGGCAGTTCAAAGCCGCGCTCGGCACCAGCCCGATCGACTGGCTGCGCCGCGAGCGCATTCATCAGGCGAAGCGCCGCCTCATCGAGAGCGATGACCCGGTGAAGGAAATCGCCCGCCAGGTGGGCTACCACGACCAGTTCTTCTTTTCGAAGGACTTCAAGAAGATGACCAAGCTCACCCCGACGCAGTTCCGCGAGCAGGAGAGGCAGGGCTGAGCGTCTCACCCGGCCTTCAGCAGCTCATAATCAATCGCCTGCAAGCGTGACTGCTTCGGGCCCATGCGTGGCACGCAGTTGAGAAGCGCTTTGGTGTAGGCGTGCTGTGGATTTTTCAAAATCTCATCCACTGGCCCCGTCTCAACGATCTGGCCCCGAAACATCACGGCGACGCGATCCGCCACACTTCGGATGATGCCGAGGTTGTGCGTGATGAGGATGATGCTCATGCCCAGCTCGCGACGGAGATCGGCGAGCAGGTCCATGATCTGCTTTTGAATGGTGACATCGAGCGCGGTGGTCGGTTCGTCGGCGATGAGGAGCTTCGGACGGCAGCAGAGCGCCATGGCGATCATCACACGTTGCTGCATGCCGCCGCTGAGCTCGTGCGGGTAGGCGCGGAGACGCTTCTCCGGCTGCACGATGCCCACTTTGTCCAGCCAGCGCACGATCTCCGCATCGCGATCGGTCTTGGAAACATCCGGCCGATGCAGCGCGAGAGCCTCGCCGATCTGCGTGCGGATGGTCAGCACGGGGTTCAGCGAGGTCGTGGGCTCCTGGAAGATGTAAGCGATCTCCTTGCCGCGAATTTTCCGCAGCTCAGCAGGCTTCAAAGTGAGCACGTCATGTCCTGCGAGCTTCATCTCTGCCGCGCGGATCATCGCGGGAGGTTCTGGCAGCAGGCGAGCGAGCGCCAGGGCTGTTGCGCTTTTACCGCTGCCACTTTCACCAACGAGCGCGAGGGACTCACCGGGTTGCAAAGTCAGATCGATGCCCTTCACCGCCTGCGTCGGCTCCGCGTCGTGACGGCGGAATTCGATTTTCAAATCGCGGATGTGGAGGAGCGGCTCGGCAGGCATGGCGGGAAGGATAAAGGCGGACGCGGAGGTGTCATGCATGATCTCGCGTCCCGAGCACGAGCAGGCGGCCCAGCAGGTGCAGCACGAGCGAGGCACCGAGCAGCAGCAGCCCGGCATGCAGGATGCGGGCGGAATCGGAGAGCGTTTGAGCGGCTTGAGCAGGCGTGGTGATCAAAAGCGGCTGGAAGGTGCGCATCACGCCACCGGTGAGCGGCTGCGGATGTAACGTGGCAATCGCCGCCAGCCACACGATGAGCTGGGAGAGCGTCTCAAAGCTCCACGAGGCCAGACGAAAGCTCTGCTGCGCCACCGCTTGCCCGCGAAGCCGCGTCAAACACAGCGGAAAGCTGATCACCGCGATCACCAGCCACATCAGCAACCAAAGCATCTGCTGCGAAGCCAGGCTCACCGCGAGCACGAGCACCCACAGCGGCCAGGGCAGCCAACTGATCGTGGCGAAAGGTCCCGCGCCGCTCGGTTGAGTCGTCGGCAAAGCATTTAACAACGTGCAAAACACCGCAGAGAGCCACGCCATCATCGCCACACCGGCGGCCACGTTGGCAGCTTCAGCAGCGCGAATCGCCTGCGCCATCCAGCCGCCCCATCCCATGAAGTGCAGCACGTCCTCGATGATGATGAGCCACGCCACACCATGCAGGCAGAGCGATTGCAAACGTGCTCGCAGCGGCTTGCCGACACCCCCGAGCACTTCGCCAAACAGCGGCACGGCGAGCACGAGTGCCGGCGCGAGGTATTCCCAAAGCTCCGCGCCAAACATCAAGCGCCAGTCCTTCATCTCCGCGTCGAGCTGGAAGGGCATCAAGGTCTCCACCGGCTTGCCGAGCGATCCGATCCACCAGCCCACGAGGCTCCACGCCAATGCCGCGACCGGAAACAAAGCCACCGCACGCCCCAGCAAACTAGTGATCAAAATCACGACACGCCCACAAGCCTCCGCCAGCCACGAAAGCGTGTAGCCAGCACTCACCGCGGTGAGCATGGCGATGGCGAAAACAAGCGCGCTGCGTCCGCCGCGTGCGAGCAGAGCTGGATCAAACAGCCCTGACCATCCGGAAAAGAAGCCCGCGCCACCGCTCAACGCGACCACGCACGATGCCAGCATGCCGCCGAGCACGACGCGCACCGGCAGCCAGCGTGGCGGGTTCGGCAGGACGGTGGAGATCATTCGTCAGGCAGCTTCAGTTCGAGCGACGAGGGCGTGCGCGAAGGCGTTTTCGGTTTGAAAGCCAGCTCGCGCAGCGTCCACGACGTGCGCGGCTTGTTTGCGGCCAGCGCGGCGCTGACCGCGGCATGATCGACGGTGTGAAACAACGGCAGCATGGCCTGCAGCGGCAGCAGACGGCCTTCGAGCTGCCTCACACGTTCCGCGGCGGACGCAGGCTCGAATTCGGTGGCGAGTGCTTCGAGCAGCAAATCGGTCTGCGGGTCCTCGATGCCGGCAAAATTCGTTCCACTGGGTTTTGCCTGCGAGGAGTGCCACCATGGAAATTGATCCCACGAGACCTCGAAACGCTGCTCGAGCAGTACCGCGTCGAATTCACGGCTCGCGAGACGGCCCGCGAGCATGTCAGCCGATTCAAGCGTCTCCACGCGAATGCTCGCGCCGAGCTCTCGCCACTGCGCGGCGAGCAAGTTGGCCGTCTGCGTGACCACCGGATCACCGGTCACGAGCAGCAGCGAAAATTCAAACTTCCGTCCCGCGTTGCGCCCGATGCCATCGACACCTGGCAACCAGCCCGCATCGGCGAGAATGCGCTTCGCCTTGGCAGCGCTCCACGGCACACGCAAGGCCTTCGTATGCAGCCACATGCCCGGCGGGAAGAGGCTGCCATCCGAAATGGTGTGCTTTCCTGGCAGCGCGGCGGTGATCGAAGCCACATCGGTGATCATCGCCAGTGCTTCACGCGTGCGCACATCGGCCAGCACCGGGCTTTTCGTGTTCCAAAGCACCACAAGGCGGCGATTCGGCGGTGTGAGGCAGGCAAGGAGATCGTCGTGATTGTCCGCGATGGTCGCCGGCCACACGAGGTTCGTCGTTTTCGTGCCAAGCCCGACCTCCGTCACCAACGGCGAGGCATTGAAGTGGAACAAGAAACGCGGTGACTCCGTCTGCGTGCCCACCGGCGTGAGCGAGAGCGTGCGCGAATCGAGATGCGTGAGACGAAACGAACCCGCGCCGGGAGGTGGCGAGAGGGTGAAGGCCTTGTCGTCATCCCGTTCGTGCGCCTTCCACCACGAGGCGGGCAGCACCGGCAGGCCCGCCCAGCCGCAGAGCGCGGGACCGTAGCGGCTGCGGAAGACCACGCGGAGTTGGTTGCCGCCGTTTTGAATCTCCATGTCCTGGATGTGGCGCAGCGCCTCGCGATTCGGCAGCAGCCACGGGCGTCGGCTCACCTGCTCGATGGTGGTCTTCACATCCCACGCGGTGACCGGTGTGCCATCATGCCAGGTCTGACCTTGGCGCATGTCGAGCGCCAACACGGGCTCGCTGAGCGCGGATACCTCGCCCATCAGCGCGACGCGCACCTCGGTGGGCACTTTGGCGGCCAGGTGGCTGCGAAACTCATCCAGCAAACGCTGCGCGGGGCCGACGGTGACGATCTCAAAGGCATTGTCGCGATCAAACCACACGCGGCGGATCTGCTTCGCGAGCGGCGAGTCGGCGAAAAAGCGCTGCGCAATGCCCCGCAGCGGCTGCCGCGACTCGACACGCCAAAAAGCGACCGTTTGCGGCATCAGATCAGCGATGACTTCGAGCGCCTTCGACGTGCCCGCATGCGTGGCGTCATTGAAATTGAGCACAAGGCTGTTCGCCACGAGCCGCACGGTGCTCAGATGCCACTCCGCCCAGCGATTGCTCTCGCCGAGCTGGGCCTGAAGCCGCTCCTGCGCCAGCTTCGCAGTCTTTTCATCGGCAAACCAGCACGTCACATCCTGCGACCAACGCCACAACTCGGCGAGCGCCGGTTGCAGTGTGCCATCGCCACCCACGCGCATGAGCGGTTCATGCACGAGATCGATGATCTGTCGCTCCGCCTCCGTGTGTGGCGCGTAGGGATGCAGTGCGGGCTTGGGATCGGTGAGCATCGCCACCACGCCCTCGCCCCGCATTGCCCGAACTGTGCGCGACTGCTCCGCGGCCCACGAGGCCAGCGCCAGCACCGCGAAGGGCACGAGCATCAAAAACAAGCGCAGCGTGAGGGTGGTGCGGGAGGTCTTCGGCTTGATGACGTGCGTCTCGTCCTCCTGTTTCTCAGCCATCGCAACCAACAGATCGGACTGCGCCGTGGCGAGCTGCGATCGAACATCGGAAAGCTCGTCGCGTTCCTCTTCGAGAATTCGGCGAGTGGAGGCAAGCTGCTCCTCCGCGGTGGTGAGCTGGCGTTTCAGGTCTCGCAGGGCGTTTTCGAGCCTGCCCTGCTCTTCGCGGCTGCTTTCGGTGGCTTTGAGTGATTTTTGAACTTCGGCCATCTCGGTCCTTTTCGCGGCCAGATCGCTTTCGAGACCCGCGAGACTCCCGGAAAGCTCCTTTTGCTTTTGCGAGCTTTGCGCCTCGACATCACGCAGGCGGTTCTTTGCCTCGTTTTCGCGGGCGAGTAGTTCATCGAGACGTTTTTGAGTCTCTTGCAGCTGGGCGCTCTTTTGATCGTGCTTCGCGTTGAGGGTCTCGACGGCGGCCTGACGCTCTTTTTCCCATGCCTCGGACTTCGCTGCGGCCGCCTGGAGCATCGAAAGCGATTCCTCGGCGATGCGGGCCTGCTCGCGAAGCCTCGTTGATTCGGCGCGTGCCTCCTCGAGCTCGCGTTTGGCAACCTCCGCCTGGGCAGTTTCCTCGGATTTTCGCTTCGAGAGAGCATCGAGAAGCTTTTGCGCCTCCTCCGCCTCGGCGGTGATGCGGGTGAGGGCGGCCGTCTTCTGCTCCTGCTGCACGGTGAGCGAGGCGAGCACCTGCTCGGTCTTCATCGTGGTGTCCTGCAGACGTGTTAGCGATTCCTCGCGGATGCGGATCTGCCCGTCGTGCTGGCGGAGAGTGCCCTGGCGCTCGGCGAGTTGCTTCTCCGCCTCGCCAACCTGCTGCCGGATGCTTTCGAGCCGCTGATCCTCCTCCACCGCGGCGGTGCGCACCTGCTGGAGCTTCTTCTGCTCGTCCGCCGCCTGCTGCTTGAGCTGGGCGAGCTGCTGTTTCGCATGGGTTTCGTCCGCGATGAGCGTCTCCAGACGTGCGCGGGCCTCCGCGAGGTCCTTTTGAAGCGCATCGAGCTGCTTGTTTGTCTCGCTCACGCCTTCACGGGCTTTGGCAGCGAGTTTTTCTTCTTCGGCAGTCTGTTGTTTGAGTTGATCGAGCCGTTGCTTCGCGGCGCTCTCATCCTTGGCGAGCGTCTCAAGCCGGGTGCGGGCCTCCGCGAGGTCCTTTTGGAGCGCATCGAGCTGCTTGCTCGTCTCGCTCACGCCTTCGCTGGCTTGGCTGGCGAGTTTTTCCTGCTCGGCGGCCTGCTGCTTGAGCTGATCGAGCCGTTGTTTCGCGCTTTCTTCGTCCTTGGCGAGGGATTGCAGCTTTTTCTCCCGGGCTTGAGTTTCGCTTCGCAGGTCTTCCAGCGTGTCGCGGACGCTTTGGGTCTGTTCGTCGAGCTTGGCCAGAGCGGCGGCTTTTTCGTCGTGGCTTGCCTTGAGGGCTTCGAGAGCGGCCTGCATGTCCCGCTGGGCGTTGTCATTGCGCAGCGGGATGCGGGTGGTGAGGGAGGAGACCGCACGTTTGAGTCGGAACACCGCATGCAGCGGGCCGAAGCTGAGGTGGTCGCCATCACGCAGGATCTGCGAGTCCACCCGCTGGTCGTTCACAAAGGAGCCGGTGCGGGAGCCGAGATCCCGCACCTCGGCGGCGCCATCGGGGTGCAAAATGATCTCCGCATGATGACGCGAGACCTCGGAGTCCTCGACGATGACATTGTTGTCCTCCTCGCGTCCGATGGTCATGCGCTCCGAACCGGCAAAGACCATCTCCTGGCCGTCTTCGAAGATGATGGTGGGCGTGGCCATGCGTTGGAGGTATCGGGGTGGTGAGGAGTGAATGCGAATGCCCCCAGGCGCAACCATGGCAGCCCAAAAGTTTGTGCATGTGCTCCCGGTGGCTCATGCCCGATCACCGGCGATCTGACGGCGGGCATTGACGGCACGCGTCGTCTTCCGCTAAAACCGCCTCACCACCATGAAATACGTCCTCGCCCTTGATCAGGGCACCACCAGCTCCCGCAGCATCCTCTTTGATCACGACGGCAAGGTCGTCGCCGTCGCGCAGAAGGAGTTCCCGCAGATCTTTCCAAAGCCCGGCTGGGTCGAGCATGATCCGCAGGCCATCTGGGAGACGCAGCTCGCCACCGCCCGCGAGGTGCTCATGAAGGCAAAGGCCACCGCCGCCGATGTCGCCGCCATCGGCATCACCAATCAACGCGAGACCACTGTCGTCTGGGATCGCGAAACCGGCTGGCCCGTCGGCAATGCCATCGTGTGGCAGGATCGCCGCACCGCGCCCGCCTGCGATGCGCTGCGCAAAAAGAAGCTCGACCGCCTCATCACGCAAAAGACCGGCCTCGTCGTCGATGCCTACTTCTCCGCCACGAAGGTCCAGTGGATCCTCCAGCATGTGAAAGGAGCCAAGCAGCTCGCCGCGAAGGGCCGCCTCGCCTTTGGCACCATCGATAGCTGGCTGCTTTGGAACCTCACCGCGGGCCAGGTGCATGCCACTGATGTCTCGAATGCCTCCCGCACCATGCTTTACGACATCCGCAAAGGTCGCTGGGATGAAAAACTCCTCAGCCTCTTCGGCGTGCCTGCCTCCATGCTGCCCGAGGTGCGGGACTCCAGCGGCCTCTTCGGCCACACCACGCTGCTCGGCTCCTCCATCCCCATCACCGGCATCGCGGGCGATCAGCAGGCCGCGCTCTTCGGCCAGGTCTGTGCGCAGCCAGGCATGGTGAAGAACACCTACGGCACTGGTTGCTTCATGCTCATGAACACCGGCACCAAGCCCATCGCCTCGAAGAACAAACTCCTCACCACCATCGCCTGGCGCATCGGTGGCAAGATGGAGTATGCGCTCGAAGGCAGCGTCTTCATCGCCGGAGCTGTCGTGCAGTGGCTGCGGGATGGTCTCGGCATCATCCAAAGCTCCGCTGAGGTGGAAAAACTCGCCGCCAGCGTGCCGGACACCGGCGGCGTGTATCTCGTGCCCGCCTTCGCCGGGCTCGGTGCACCGCATTGGGATGCGTATGCCCGCGGCACCCTCGTCGGCATCACGCGCGGCACCAGCCGCGGCCACATCGCCCGTGCCGCGCTCGAATCCATCGCCCTGCAAGTGGCCGATATCCTCCACGCCATGCAGGCCGATTCCGGCATCAAGCTGAAGGAACTCCGCGTCGATGGCGGCGCCTCGCTCAACAACCTGCTCATGCAGATGCAGGCCGATCTTCTCGGCGTGCCCGTCGTGCGTCCGCAGGTCAACGAGACCACCGCCCTCGGCGCCGCCTGCCTCGCCGGTCTCGCCACCGGCTTCTGGAAGAGCCAGGCCGATATCGCCAAGCACTGGAAAGCGGATATGAAGTTCACGCCCAAGCTCAAGCCCGCCCTCCGCACCGCCAAAATCGCCACCTGGCAGCGGGCGCTTGCCAGAGCGAAGGCGTGGGAGCAGTGAGCGAAGTCTTCCCTCACTCCAGCGTGATCCCATGCCAGTAGGCGAACTCCCAGGCCCAGCCGTTCGCATGCGCTTCGAGGCGCAGGGTGATGTCCTGGCCCTTCCACTTCGCCAAATCGACCTCCACGGTCTTCCAGCGTGGCTTTTCGTGGTCCACCGTCACCGCCTTGACCTCTTGACCATTGACCACGGCCTTGACGATCCAATCACCACGATCATCCGCCGCCACGCTGACCTTCAGCTTCGTCTTCTCGACCTTCATCTGGCGTTCCAGGCTCGCCGGCGTCTTCTTGTCCGTGAACGGATGCATGAGCAGCACGTTCGTTTTGCCGTGGTATTCGGCGAGTTTGACCGGCGTGCGCTCGAAATCGGGCGCGTTGACCTTCCAATCGGGATTCCAAAGGCTGACGCTTTCCCAGTCGATGGCACGCCAGTTGGTCTTTTTCGGCTGTGAGGCCGTTTCGGGCAGTTCGACGCCTTGGATGAGCAGTTTCTTCTTTTCGGGCGTGAGCGGGCCTTCTTCCGGTGGAGCCAAAATATACCAGATGAGGTCGCGGAAGGCCGCATCGGGCAGATTGCCGAATCCCATCGGCATGAGGCTCTGCTTGGTGTTCGTGAGCGAGGCGATTTGATCTCGCGAGACGATTTGCGCCGCGCCACCGGCTCCGAGCAGTTTCACATGGCCCGGCGTGTCTTCCACGATGCGTCCGGCGAGCGTGCGGCCGTCCTTGGTGCTCACGCTGATGTTTTCGTAGCCGTTGCCGATGATCTGATTGGGATCGATCACGTTCGCGAGCAAGGCATCGAGATTGCTGCGTCCGCTGCCGATCAAATCCGGCCCGACCTTCTGTCCGCCGCCGTGGAATTCATGACAGATCATGCACGTTGCCGTGAACATGAGCTTGCCATTCGCGAGGTCCGGCTCGCCCGTGAGACAGGCCTGCTTCTTCTGCGCGATGAGTGATTTCACATCGTCCGACGAATCCTGCCAGGCACCGAGCACCTTGAAGGCGAGATCGCGGATGCCCTTGTCCTTGCTCGTCGCCAACGCACGACGCACCGCAGCCGGGAAGCCGCTCGCGGGCACCTTTTTCTCCGCGATGGCATCGAGGAGAGCCTTGGTCCAGGTCGCCCGGCTGGAAAGTGTCGCTATAGCGACATTGCGCACATTGAAATCCTTCGCGGCGGCCTGCTGAAGCAGCGCGGGAATGAATTCATCTCCGCCCACTTCTTCCGTCGCGCGAATCGCCGCCACGGCGACTTCCGGTCCATGAGCACCGAGGCCATCGCGGAGCAGTTGAAGCAGCGACTGGCGGTAAACCGGCGTTTTGACGCCACGCAGCCGTTGCAGAGCTTCGATCACTTCCTTGCTCGGAGCCTTCGCCGTCGTCAAAACCGCCGCGAGGCTCGTTATTGCCTCCTCATCGCCCCACAGCACCGCGAGCGTGAATGCGTGCTTGCGAACGTCCGCGTTCGGCGACGCACGCCACTTCGCGAGGCTGGCGGAGACATCCTTCACCGGCTTGATCACGCCGCCTTCCTGGCCTTTGACGAGACCATCAAGCGCATGAGCGAGGAGGATGTCGTGCGCTCCGATCTTGTCGCAGAACTCGACAGCGAGATCGAGGTTCTCCGCCTTCCGCGTGTCGCAGAGCCGGCGCATGGCTTTGTGGGAGAGGACGCGGGAGAGGGGTTGGGAAGCCCCGGCATGTGTGGCAAGAAACCTTGTGTAGCGATCCGATTGCTGGGCCAGCAGGGGTTCCAAGAGCATCCAGATCGCAAATGCCATCTGTTGGTCGGCCTCCGAGTTTGCGCTTAGAATTTTGCCAAGTTCTTCCGTCACATCGACTTTAGGATCACCCCTCCGTCCTTTTTGAAGCTCGATCTTTGCCGGTGACTGCCTGTTGGTGGTCAGCCTAAAGCCCGCCGCGTTTCGAAGGGCGATCACCGCGTTGAGCCTCACCATCACGCTTTCGTCCTCTGCGGCAGAATCTGACAGCGCGTCACCCTCACTCAGAAGAACGTCTGCAGCAGTGGCTGTCGGCGGAATCTTATCATCGTCCACATGCCATCCTCTGATTGCTCCCCATAACCGCGCAGAGGCCGCACGGACTCCAGGCAGTCTAGAACGATACATCTCCCTGCCGGCAATAAATCCTCCAAGGTAGGTGTCCTCGTAACGAGCGGAAGACAGGAAAAAGGCAGATTCGAGCTGTGACTGCGAACTGGCATTGCGATCTTTAACAATCGTCAGGGTCAGATCGATGGCCGCTTGATCTGCTCTCTCCACCAGCATCCGCCTCGCCATGCGGCGCATCCAATTGTTGGGATGCTCCAGTGTTTTGACGAGGTCGGCGGTGGAGAGCTTTTTGAGGTCGAGGTCTTTCGAGGGCCGCGAGGCGTGTTCTGTAGTTCCGCCTTTAGGCGGTGCTTCGGAGCCGTTTGCCTGACCGGCTGAAGCCGGGACTACATTACTAACCACACGCCAGATGCGGCCGTATTGGCGATCCACGCCTTCGGGGTTGGCTTTGGCGTTTTGGTAGCAGGGATACTTGTCGCACCAGTCCATGATCCAGAGGAAGCCGTCGGGGCCGGTCTGGGTGCTGACGGGGCGGAACCAGCCGTCGTTGGCGCGGAGGAAATCACGACGCGGCTCGCATTTGAAGGTGGCACCGACGGGCGTGAGGACTTCCTCGTGGATGGCGTTGTCGTGGATGTTGCCGATGAAGGCGTGGCCGTGCGTGTCGGCGGGATAGCGGCCGCCTTGATAAATCTGCACGCCGGCATAGGCGGCGCGGAAGTGCTTGTGCTTCACGATGCTGGGAAGCTGCTCATACGCATACGGATTCTCCGGCGCACCGCCCTGGCGCACGTAGATGCCGCCGGGAGCCATGTGGAAGAAGTGATCGATGACGCAGGCGCTCACGAAGAAGTTCCCTGCGGCGTCGTAATCGCAGCCCCAGGGATTGCTGGTGCCATCGGCGAAGACTTCGAATTCCCAGGGTGGGGCAGAATGTGGTTCAGCCGTCCCGGCTGAGTTTTTTGAACGCAGCCCAGAGGGCTGCACCACACTCAAAGGCCTTGCCCGGCCAATCCCCGCATCAAATTTGAAGCCCTCGCTCTCCGGCTGGCCGGGGCGGCGGACTTTGCTGTTGGTGAAGACGCCGTGCGTCATGTAAAGCCAGCCATCGGGGCCCCAGGTGAAGCTGTTGACGAGCTCGTGCGTGTCCTCGCGGCCAAAACCAGTGAGCACAACACGCCACGCGTCCGGTTTGTCATCGCCATCGGCATCGCGGAAGTGGATCAAATGCGGCTGCTGGCCGATGTAGATGCCGTCATCGCCGCAGAGGATGGCGGAGGCGAGATTGAGGCCCTGCACGAAGACGGTGCGCTTGTCGGCTTCGCCGTCGTTGTCGGTGTCTTCGAGGATGATGACGCGGTCTCTTGGGATTCCTGATTTTTGATTTTTGATTTCTGATTTGGGCAGGCAGTTCGCGGGCACCGGGTGGTATTGGTCGTCTTTGGCCTCGCCACCGAAGGGCGCAGGATGCGGGGAGCCGTTTGGGTATTCGTAGGCCTCCACGACCCACAAACGGCCGCGATGATCCCAGGTCATGGCGACGGGATTTTGCACCATCGGCTCATGCGCGAAGCAGCGGACCTCGTAGCCCTCCGGCACGGTCATTTTCGCCCGTGCCTGCTCGGGCGAGGGACATTCGTTCGTCGTGGGCAGGTAGGTGCCGGTGAGTTCTTTGGCCTGGGAGTAGCAGGAGGTGGCAAAGAGGAGAAGAAGGAGAGGGCGCATGGGTGGCTGGAAAACGTTCGAGGCTCGTCAAATCCTCACGGAGGTCAAGAAACCGGCCATGGAGGTCAAGATGAGGGGTGGAAAGACGGGCCGGGAGCCGTGGCGGCAAGACAGGCAAGACATCACCTTGATCGTTCTGTAGAAGACGGCATAGTCGCGGCCCCCCAAAACCCCCTGAAGCCGCCATGACCGAGCCGAGTCCCGATTCCGCGACCCCACCCACTCCCGAATCCACCGCTCCAGCCGTCGAAAACGCCGCTGAAGCTCCACCTGCCACCGAAATGCCTTCCGAAACCGCCCCCGAGGCTCCGCAGGATCCCATCGCCCTTCTCACCGCCGAAGTCGATAAGTGGAAGGACCTCGCCTACCGCTCCCAGGCGGAGCTGGACAACTTCCGCAAGCGCAGCGCCCGCGAAGCCCAGGAAACCCGCGCCTATGCGAATGCCGACCTCCTCCGCGGCATCCTGCCCATCATGGACAATTTCGAAATGGGTCTCGAGGCCGCCCGCGCCGAGTCTGAGAAGTCGATGATCTTCATGGGCATGAGCATGGTGCAGCGCCAGATCGCCGATTTCCTCCGCGACATGGGCGTGACCGAGGTCGAGGCGCTCGGGAAGCCTTTCGATCCGAATCTGCACGACGCCGTCTCCACCGAGGCCAGTGCCGACCACGCCGAGGGCACCGTCCTTCGCGTCACCCGCCGCGGCTTCAAGCTCAAGGACCGCCTCCTGCGTCCTGTCAGCGTCATCGTCGCCGGCACTCCGGCCGCTTGATCCCTTTATCTCTGATCTCTCATCGCACAACACATGGCCGACAAACGCGACTACTACGAAGTCCTCGGCGTCTCGCGTGACGCCACGCCAGACGATCTCAAGAAAGCCTACCGCAAGCTCGCGGTGAAGTATCACCCTGACAAAAACCCGGGTGACAAGGCGGCTGAAGAAAAATTCAAGGAAGTCAGCGAGGCCTACGACATCCTCAATGACGCCGACAAACGCGCCGCCTACGACCGCTATGGCCACGCTGCCTTCGCCGGCGGCATGGGCGGTCCTGCAGGCGGTGGCGGCGGCTTCCACAATCCCTTCGACATCTTCAACGAAGTCTTCGGCGGCGGTGGTGGTGGCGGCATTTTCGAGACCTTCTTCGGCGGTGGTGGCGGCGGTCGTTCCCGTCGTGCCGATGGCCCGCAACGCGGTGCCGATCTTCGCTACGGCCTCGAGATCACTCTCGAAGAGGCCGCTCATGGTGCCCAGCGTGAGATCGACTACGAGCGCCAGGTCGGTTGCAAAACCTGCCGCGGCTCCGGCTCGACGAGCGGCTCGGGCAAAAAACCCTGCCGCACCTGCGGCGGCGTCGGCCAGGTCATCATGTCGCGTGGCATTTTCCAAGTGCAGCAGGCCTGCCCGGATTGCCACGGCGCAGGCGAGACGGTGACGGATCCCTGCCGCGACTGCCGCGGCACCGGCATGGCCAAGGAATCCGCCCGCGTCCGCATCAACATCCCCGCCGGCATCGAAGACGGCTCCCGCCTTCGCTCCAGCGGCAATGGCATTGCCGGCACCAAAAACGGCCCTGCCGGAGACCTGTATGTCGTCATCCAGGTGAAGCAGCACGAGATCTTCGAGCGTGAGGGCGATGACCTGCACTGCCAGATGCCACTGTCCTTCACCGCCGCCGCTCTTGGTGGCGAGATCACCGTCCCCACCATGGGTGCGAAAGCCACCGTCAAAGTGCCCGCAGGCACGCAAAACGGCACCACCTTCCGTCTTCGCGGCAAAGGCATGAAAACCCTCGGCTCCGAGCACCACGGCGATCTTTACGTCCACGTCCAGATCGCCGTGCCGACGAAGCTCAGCGCCGAGCAGCGTGCGAAGCTCGAAGACTATGCCAAATCCCTCGGCGAGACCACCTCCCCGATGGAGGAGTCCTTCTTCGAGAAGGCGAAAAAGTTCTTCCGCTGACCCGCATTTCTCACCTTCGTGTTTCCTGCGGAGGGGCAAAGAGGCAGAGGTTTCTTTCTATTTTCATCTCTGCGCCCTTTGCTCCACCCCCTTGGCGGCAACCACGATGGAAGCGGTCGTGTCTTACGCTCTCATCAGCTCATCCAGGCATGTCTTGAAACCGGGCACGACCTCGCTCACCGCCGTCTCATGCGCATTGATCACCCGTTTGGAAGCGTAATCTCCCGCCAGCGGTTGGGAATAGATCGTGATCGTGCCGGCTTCCGGCTCCAGCAGCCAATACTCCTTAACCGCTGCGCCCGCATAAATCGCCGCCTTGCTGCGGTCACGCTGCACAGTGTTGATGGCGATCTCGATGACGAGTTCCGCCGTGCGTGGATGCTGGCGGGCATAGTCGGTGACTGATCCGGCGAAAACAGCCACATCCGGCTCGGGTTCGGATTTCTCACAGGTGATCGGGCATTCACGATCCACGAAGAAGCCAGGCCGAAGCACTCTCTCCAGAAGGCGTTGCAGTTGGCGGGCGAGAGACTGGTGCAGCGGTGACTTGGCCATTTTGGTGAACAACACTCCTTCCAAAAGCTCCACA
The DNA here is from genome assembly GCA_046316935.1 of Prosthecobacter sp. Taxonomy (GTDB): domain Bacteria; phylum Verrucomicrobiota; class Verrucomicrobiia; order Verrucomicrobiales; family Verrucomicrobiaceae; genus Prosthecobacter. Next base: position 2,313 of record JBKCXA010000964.1, on the reverse strand, counting down.
TCCTTGTCGATCAGTCCCAGCCTGCATGCCTCATGATAAAATTCCACGCTGACCGGAAAGACGGTCTGCCGCGTTTCAGCATGATCGAGCACGGATGTCATTTCCTGGAGGATAGCCGATCGGTTCTCCCAAGCAAGAGCTCCTTCTCAATACCTCAAAAACCCCTTCCGCCTCGCCTCAAAGCCCGCCATCTCCTCCGCCCAGGACTCGACGACCTTCTTCCAGGAGGTCTCGCCGCGGATCTGCTTCACGCTGGAGCCGTGATTGAGCAGCGTGTTCACTTTTTCCAACGCGAAGGACTTCGGATAAAGCCGTTGCAGCGTGCAGGCGATGGCGATGCCTACCTGCACGGGCTTCAAAGCTTCGCGGTTTGTGATGGAGAGGCGAACGCCGCCGCATGCCTCGCCTTTGAAAACACTCGCCGTGGGGGTGAAACGCACCGACGTGAACTGCACGCCGGGCAGGCCGAGCTTGTTCAGCTCGTGCGAGAGTCTCAAATCATTCGCATACGGCGCACCCAGCACTTCACAGGGCGTGTCCGTGCCGCGGCCTACGCTCACGCTGAACTCCAGCAGACCGATGCCCGGATACAGCAGCGCCGCGTTCAGCGTGCGCATGTTTGGCGAGGGATTGATCCATGGCAGACCGGTCTGATCGTGAAGCATGCTGCGCTGCCAGCCTTCCACCGGGATGATCTTCAAATCACCATTCATCGACCGCTCCGCGTTCAGCATCGTCGCGAGCTCGCCGGCCGTCATGCCGTGACGCAGGGGAATGGCATGCGTGGCCGTCTGCTTCTCCTCATCGAGCACCGCCGGACCTTCCACCGCGAGCCCGCCGATGGGATTCACGCGGTCCAGCACGAAGAAGCTCTTCTTTGCCTTCGCCGCCGCCTCCATGCACAGGCGCATCGTGCCGATGTAGGTGTAAAAACGGCAGCCAATGTCCTGGATGTCGAAAACGAGTGCATCGAGATCCGCCAGCTGCGCCGGCGATGGTGCTCGACGTTCGCCGTAGAGGCTCAAAACGGGCAGCCCGGTCTTCCTGTCCTTTGAGTCGCTGATCTTCTCCTGATCCAGCTCGCCGCGAATGCCATGTTCCGGGCTGAAAAGCTTCATCAGCTTCACCTCCGGTGCCTTCGCCAGCAGGTCGATCGTGCTGCGCCGCTCTGCGTCGATGCCCGTCTGGTTCGTGATGAGTCCCACCTTCAAACCTTTCAAATCCGCAAACTTCCGCCTCACCAGCACGTCGATGCCATTGAGCACCGTCGGCACCTCTTTTTCATCTCGCGGCCATGGCGGGCCTTTTTGGGCAAACGACATGCCTTGAGCCGCCGCAGTGCCGATCTCTTCATACAGATCCCGCACGCTGCCTTTGCCATCCGGATGCAAACGCGAGCTCATGAAGATCACAAAGCTCTTTGTGCCCGGCTCGATCCACAAACTCGTGCCCGTGAAGCCCGTGTGACCGAACGACCCGAGTGGAAACACCTTCCCGCGAGGACGGCTGTAGGTTGAATCCACATCCCAGCCGAGGCCACGCCGCTCAAACACCGTCGCCACCGTCTGCGGTGAAGTCATGAGCCGAACGGTCTCCGGCTTCAAAACACCCGCGCCGCCATCAAGGATCATGCGAGCATACTTCGCCAGATCGCCTGCCGCGGTGAAAAGCCCCGCGTGTCCTGTCACACCGCCCATTTTGCGCGAGGTGGGATCATGTACCACGCCGCGCAGCATCACGCCGTTCTCATCTTTCTCCGTTGGGGCAATGCGCGGCCTCCAATCCTCCGGCGGCACGAAACGCGTCGAGTCCATCTTGAGCGGCTCGAAGATGTTTTTTGCCGCGAAGTCATTCAACGACATGCCAATGACTTTGCGCACCACCTCGCCCAGCAGAATGAAATTGATGTCCGAGTAGCGGAAGAAGCGATCCGGCGGCCCGTCCGGCTCCAGCTCGATGGCACGACGAATGCCAGCGTCGTATCCGCTCCATGCCGGCTCCTTCGGAATACCCGGCCGCAGCCCCGAGGTGTGCGTGAGCAGATGCCGGATCGTGATGCCCGCACACATTTCAGGCACGTAGCGCCGCACCTCTGCCTCCAGCTCGATTTTGCCCTGCTCGATGAGCAGCAGCACACTCGGCAGCGTCGCCACCACCTTCGTCAGCGAGGCCGCGTCAAAGATGGTCTCCTCCGTCATCGCCTCCTTCGCTGGCACGAGTGCTCGCTGGCCCTCGACCATCACCGTCTTCCGCTCGCCGCTTTCGATCCACACCACCGCGCCTTCGGGATTGTGCCGCGCCACCGCCTTTCTC
>JBKCXA010000963.1:0-4986 GCA_046316935.1 Prosthecobacter sp. | reverse complement strand
GCAAACCGTGCATCGCGGAGCTGCTCATCAAAGACAAAGCCGGCCGCGTGTATCCGAGCCAGATTAAGCGCCATGCGCCGGATTTCTTCTTCCACCCTCAAATCTACCGCGGAGACGGTGAAACGCTGAAACTGCCCGATGGCGAGTATGACGTGGTTTTTCGTCGCGGGCCCGAGTCGGTGCCTGAGACGCGAAAGGTCACGATTTCAGGCCAAAACGCCTCGTGGAGCTTCCAGGTGAAGCGCTGGATTGATCCTTCAAAACTTGGCTGGTGGAGCGGCGATCATCACATTCATGCGGCGGGCTGTGCGCACTACTCCGTGCCGACGCAGGGCGTGCATGCGCCGGACATGGCGCGGCATTGCATGGGTGAGGACCTGAAAATCGGCGCGAATCTGACTTGGGGGCCGTGCTTCGATTATCAGAAGCAGTTCTTCACCGGCACGGAGGACAAGGAATCGCGTTTTCCCTTTTTGCTGCGCTACGATGTGGAGGTCAGCGGCTTTGGTTCGCACAAGAGCGGCCATCTTTGCCTGCTGAAGCTCAAGGAGCAGATGTATCCCGGCGGCGACTCGACCGATCACTGGCCCACGCTTTGCCTCAACACGCTGAAGTGGGCGAAGAAGCAAGGTGCGCTCACCGGCCCCGCGCACAGCGGCTGGGGACTGCAACCGCTCGCTGAAAATGACCCGGCGCGAGGCCAACAATACAAACTCGGCCTTCCAAGTGCCACCGACGAGCTGCCAAACTACATCGTGCCACCCTTCAACGGCATCGGTGCCTGCGAATACATCGTGGATGTCACGCATGAGGTCGAAGGACCCGATGGCAAACCGGTGCCAGCGGTCGATTTCATGTCGATGGTGGACACGCCGCACACCTGGGAGCTGAACATCTGGTATCACACGCTGAACGCCGGCTTCCGCACGCGGATCAGCGGCGAGACCGACTTCCCCTGCATCTACGGCGAGCGTGTGGGGCTAGGTCGCGCCTATGTGAAGCTCGACGAGCGCCTCAGCTATGACGCCTGGTGCGAAGGCATCCGCGCCGGACGCGCCTATGTGAGCGATGGCAAGAGCCACCTCATCGACTTCAAGGCGAACGACCTCGAACTCGGCGTCAACGGCAGTGAATTGAAGCTCGCAGAGCCCGCCAAGGTCAAAGTTACCGTCAAAGCCTCCGCGTTGCTCGATGAACAACCGCGGCCAGACATCCAAAACGCTCCTGCTGGTCAAAAGCCATTCTGGGACCTCGAACGTGCTCGAATCGGCTCTTCACGAAGTGTGCCCGTCGAGCTGCTGGTGAATGGTTTTGCCGTGCAGAAGCAAATCATCGCCGCCGACGGCACGATGCGTGATCTCACATTCGATGTTCCCATCGAAAAGAGCGCATGGATTGCGCTGCGCATCCGCGCCAGCTCGCACACGAACCCGATTTTTGTGATCGTGGGCGACAAACCCATCCGTGAGCCGCGCAGCCTCGAATGGTGCCTCAAGAGCGTCGATCAATGCTGGTCACAAAAGGAGGCCCTGATCGCACCCAAAGAACACGCCGACGCCGTGGCGGCCTACGAGCATGCGCGGAAGGTGTATCGCGAACGGCTGGCGGAGTGAGTTCCGCTCAAGCGGACGCCGGGGCGGCCTGGAAGCGCTCCATGCTGAAGCGTTTCAGCAGCGAGCCGCCGGCGACGAAGGTGAAGCCAGCGAAGAAGAGCATGAGGAAGGGGATGGAACCCCATTGGCCGCGTTGACCGGCGAGGACGATCATCCAGCCGAAGTAACCAGCGAGCAGCACCTCGAGCCAGAGGGCGATGGACTTGCCGGCCTTGTAGCGGGATTTTTTCACCGCGGCCTGCGCCTGCGTGGCGATGCCATACTTCGGCGTGCGGACGAACTCGCTTTCCTGGTTGAGAAGGGCTTCAAGGACGGCCTTGCCGTTATTGATGCTCATGCCGATGCCGAGGGCGAGCAGCATGGGCACATACGGCAGGGCCTTGAGCCAGCCCCAGCGGCTCTGCGAGCCCTGCGCGGTCATGTAAAAGACGACGACACTGAAGGAGGCGAAGAAGAACACGGGCACATCAACAAAGACCGCCTTGTGCCAGGAGCTGCCCATGACGAAGTTCGCGGGATACATGAGCACCAGCGTGCAAAGTGTGAGCAGGTAGGCGAAGTTCGAGGTGAGGTGCGCGGTGGCCTCGAGCTTGATGGGCAGCGGGGCCTTGCTGCGCCAGACATCGCCGAGGATCTTTTTGCAGACCTGGATGCTGCCCTTGGTCCAGCGATGCTGCTGGCTCTTGAAGCCGTCCATGTCCGGAGGGAGCTCGGCGGGGACGACGACGTCCTTCAAGTAGATGAACTTCCAGCCGCGGAGCTGGGCACGATAGCTGAGGTCGAGGTCCTCGGTGAGGGTGTCGTGCTGCCAGCCACCGCTTTCCTCAATGGCGGAGCGGCGCCAGATGCCGGCGGTGCCGTTGAAGTTCAAAAACTCGCCATGGCGGCTGCGTGCGGTCTGCTCGAGCACGAGGTGACCGTCGAGGAAGAGGGCCTGGAGGCGGGTGAGGAGGGAGAAATGCTTGTTCGCATGCCCCCAGCGTGCCTGCACCATGCCGACGGTCTCGCTCGTGAAGTGGTGGATGAGTTTGTTGAGGTAATCTGGCGCTGGCTGGAAGTCGGCGTCGAAGATGCAGATGAACTCACCCTTCGCGAGCGGCATGGCCTCGTCGAGCGCGCCAGCTTTGAAGCCCTTGCGGTTGGTGCGGTGGATGTATTGGATGTCGAGGCCCTTGGCCGCGTATTCAGCGCTCTGCTTTTCCGCGTAAGCGGCGGTCTCGTCGGTCGAATCGTCCAGCACCTGGATCTGCAGCTTGTCCTTCGGATAATCGAGGGCGGACACGCAGCGGAGGAGGTTCTCGACGACGTCGTATTCGTTGAAGATCGGGAGCTGGACGGTGACGACCGGCAACTCGGCAAACTCACGCGGCGGCGTGGGCACCTCATCGCGATGCTTCCAGAAATGATACAGTACCTTGATCCTGTGGGCACCGAAGCCGGACAGGGCGGTGAACAGGAGGATGTAGCTGGCAAACCAGATGAAATGATCCCAAGGAAGCATACGCGGGAGGCCGTTCCAATACGGGGGCGGGAACGGGGCGCATTCATCGCCGCCAATACAGGGTATTCAAGAGCAAATCCGATGCCAGTGCGGGAGGCTTTTCTGACGTTTCCCTGACACCCCCGACCTCAAGGCCGGCGCGAGGCGATCACGGGGACTTTGACCCGGCCATGCGGCACGCTGACGTGCGGATGGTCACGGACGAGGAAACGCCAGGGGAAGTCCACCGCCTGGCTGATGCCCACGCGGATGTCGCTGACGACTTCTTGAGCGGGCAAAACTGTGGGTTTGAGGCCGCAGCCCGCTTTCCGGCCTTTTCCAGCCATGGGCAGGCCGTGATGGCTGCCATCGATGGCCAGCGCCTGGGCGAGCTTGCCGGGACCGGAGCACAGATCGCGGGTTTTTTCGCGGTTCCGGCGGCTTTGCATGCTTTCGAGGCCTTTTCGCGGCTCGAGCGCCCGGATCAAGATGAGGCCGTCCCGGTCTCCGCCTTTCACCAGCAGGTTGAAGAGCCAGTACATGCCGTAGTTGAAATAGACGTAGGCGGTGCCGGGCGGCTTGGACTTCACAAACTCCCGGGCGCTGGGCCGCGAGGCGGTGTGGCAGGCGGGGTCATGCTCCACCGCGTAGGCTTCTGTTTCGACGATGATCCCGGAGCAGCCATTCCACACCAGCTCCACGCCCACGAGCTCGCGGGCGACGGTCAGCACGTCACGCTGGAAGAACGCCGTGTCGAGAAAAGGCATGCCAAGTACCTACTTCTTCGCGTTCGGCACGATGTTGGCGGTGACGGCGCGGGCTTTGGGAAGGTATTTTTTGGCGAGCGGGACGAGGTCGGCTTTTTTGATGCCGGTGATGTCGCTGACGAAGGAGCGGGCCCAGTCGAGGCGCTGGGGATGCTCCTGGGAGCAGCGCAGGACGGTGGAGGACCAGTAGCGGTTGTCACGGCGCTGCTGCTCGATCTGCGAGACGACGGGCTTATGCGCCCGCTCGAACTCGTCATCGGTGATCTCGCCAGTGGCGAGCTGGTCGGCGATCTCGATGCTGAGCTTGGCGAGCTTTTCGACCTGCTCGGGCTTGCACTCGATCATGGTGACGACGTAGCCGTAGCCAGTGAAGGTGTCGCTGGCGACGTGGTAGCAGGCGGGCGAGTAGGTGTCGGCAAGCTCCTCGCGGATTTTGATGCGAAGGCGGTCATCGAGGATGCTGGCGAGCAGCATGAGGCGGCGGGCGCGGGCGACATCGCTGGGCATGTCCTCGGTGGGCCAGTAAATGGTGGCGATGGCCTTCGGGATCTCCGTGTCGAAGGGGAAGGACTTGCTCTCGCTCGGCTTCGGGAAGGCGACGGTGCGCTCCTTGGCGTAGTCGGGCTTTTTGTCGGCACGCTTCGGCAGGGCGCCGAGGGTCTTGGCGACGGCGGCGATGGCTTTTTCGAGATCGGCATCGCCGACGATGGTGACTTCGAGGTAGTCCTGCGTGAGGGCGGGCGTGAGCCAGGCCTTCACTTCGTCGAGCGTGCGCTGCTTGAGCACGTCCTTGGCCGGGAAGCCCCAGCGAGGATCGCCGCTGTGGGTGAAGGCCATGACCTCGTTGTTCATGATGCCCTCGGCGGTGTGCTGGAGCTGGGTGTAGAGCGGGTCGATGTTCTTCTCAAACTGACGCGCGGCCTCGATGCGGTAGCCGGGGGCGGTGAGGGAGGCGGCGAGCAGTTGAAGCTGCGCGTCGAGATCGGCGGGGGTAGTGCGGCCGGAGAGCAGGAAGGCCTCATCGCCGATGCTGAAATCACTGCTGACAGTCTTGCTGGCAAAGACGCGGCGCAACTCATCGACATCGTGTTTCACCAAGCCGCCGAGCTGGAAGGTGCTGCTGGCA
>JBKCXA010000962.1:0-8110 GCA_046316935.1 Prosthecobacter sp. | reverse complement strand
AGCTGAGGAAGGGGCCGTTGTCGGAGAAGAAGAGGATCAGCGTGTCCTTACCCAGCCCGCATCGGCTCACGGCATCCACGATCTGGCCCACGGAATCATCCAGCTCCTGCACGACATCCGCGTAAAGCCCTGCGCCGGATTTCCCACGCCATTTTTCGGAGGCGAAGATGGGCACATGCGGCATCACATGCGGCACATAAAGGAAGAACGGCTCCGCCTTGTGCCGCTCGATGAAGGCCACGGCCCGCTCGGTGAAGCGCTGGGTGAAGAGGCTCTGATCGGGATCGGTCTCGATGACCTTCAGCCCGTCGTAGAGCGGCAGCGGCGGCATCTCCTTGGCAAGCGAGGGATGGTACTTGGTGTTGTCGTTCGAGTAAGGGATGCCGAGAAACTCATCGAAGCCGTTCTTCATCGGATGAAACATCATCCGCGTGCCCAGGTGCCATTTGCCAAAGGCCGCCGTGGCATAGCCTTTCTCCTTCAGCATCTCCGGCAGCGTCCATTCGGAGGGGTTCAAACCTTCGCGACTGGTGTGATTCAGCGCTCCCTGCATGCCCACGCGGTTCGCGTAGCAGCCCGTCATCAGTGAGGCTCGCGAGGCACTGCACACCGCCTGTGAAACATAAAAGCTCGTCCCCTTCACACCTTCCGCCGCCAGCTTGTCGAGGTGCGGCGTTTGGATCGTGCTGGAGCCAAAACAACCGAGATCCGCATAGCCGAGGTCATCTGCGAGTATCAGCACCACATTCGGCTGACGGGCGAAAACGGTCGAAGCAAGGGTGAGGATGGCAAGGGCGGCGCGGAGCATGCGGCGGAGTGAAACACGCTTGCGCGGTCTTTTCCAAGCAGATTCCTCGCTTCCCAATCATGGCATGCAAGCCAGCGCGACACGCTTCGTTCTGGTGGCCGATGAAACCCCTGCTGCTCTGCTTCCTCCTGTCGTCCTCGCTCTTTGCTGCGAAGCCCAACTTCGTCATCATCCTCGCGGATGACCTCGGCTATGGCGACATGCAGGCGAACAATCCAGAGCGCGGCAAAATCCCCACGCCGAACATGAATCGGCTCGCGGCGGAGGGCATGCGCTTCACGGACGGGCATTCGAGCTCGGGCTGCTGCTCGCCATCGCGCTACACGCTGCTCACGGGGCGCTACCATTGGCGCACAACGTTGCAGTCGGGCATCGTAGGCTCGTGGGGGAAGCCCTTGATTGCAAAGGATCGCATGACCATCGCGTCGATGGCGAAGGAGCAGGGCTATGCGACGGCCTGCATCGGCAAATGGCATCTCGGACGCGACTGGCCGATCACTCCGGAGCAAAAAGCGCACTTTGGTGGCTTCGGTGGGAAAGCGGGCGGCGGTGGTCAGGTCTCGACGACGATCACTGATGCACATCGCGAGACTTGGAAGGCCGTTTTCTCGCAACGCATCCCCGGAGGACCCACGGAGCGAGGCTTTGACGAGTATTTCGGCACCGACGTGCCGAACTGGCCGCCGTATTGCTTCATCGATGGTGATCGCACGGTCGGCATCCCGAGCGAATTGCTGCCCGCGTCGAAGCTGGTGAAGAACCAGGCAAGCCTGCAAGGCCCTGCGCTGGCTGATTGGCAGTTGGAGGGCATCTTGCCCGCGTTGGCGACGCGTGCGGAGAAGTTCATCAAAGTGCAGTCGGAGGCCAAGAAGCCCTTTTTGCTCTATCTGCCGCTCACCTCGCCACACACGCCGCTGGCGGTGAATGCCGAGTGGAAGGGCAAAAGCGGCCTGAACAACGACTTCGCCGAGTTGGTGATGGAAACGGATCACGTGCTCGGTCGCGTGCTCGATGCTTTGAAGGCCGGTGGCGTCGAAAACGACACCTTCGTGCTCTTCACCTCCGACAACGGCTGTGCGGCCTACATCGGTGTGAAGGACATGGAAAAGCAGGGCCACTATCCCAGCGGACCGCTGCGCGACTACAAGACTTCCGTTTATGAAGGCGGACATCGCGTGCCCTTCGTCGTGAAATGGCCCGGCGTGGTGAAAGCAGGCAGCGTGTGCAAGCAACTCGTGCTGCAAGCCGACACGATGGCCACGCTGGCGGAGATCCTGGAAGTGAAACTCCCGGAAACCGCAGGAGAAGACAGCTTCAGCATGATGCCGCTGCTCAAAGGCGAGGATCGTGCGATCCGCACGAATGCGGTGAACACCGCCTGCGGAGGCACGCCAAGCTTTCGCGATGGCCCGTGGAAATACGTCGCCCATGCCGAGCCGGAACTCTACAACCTCGACGAAGACCTCGCCGAGACCATGAACGTGGCCCCGCTGCATCCCGATCGCGTCAAAGCGATGCAGGCTGCCTTTGAAACACTCATCCGCGCCGGCCGCAGCACGCCCGGTGCCCCGCAGAAGAATGACATCAAGGTCGTGCGCTACCCGAAGGCAACGGGCAAGGCAGCAAGGCGATGAACAGCTTGCACCGCCGGGCATGCCGGAAATCATGCGCCTTTCCTCATGCGACTCCTTGCCGTCCGGCTTCAAAATCTGAACTCCCTCAGCGGAGCCCATGAGGTGCGGTTTGACGAAGGGGCGCTGAGCACGGCGGGCGTGTTTCTGATCACCGGGCCGACCGGCGCCGGGAAATCGACTCTGCTGGATGCGATGACACTGGCGCTGTATGGCCGCGCCGCCCGCTACGGCAATGACAAGGCGGATGAGATGATGAGCCGCCACACGGCCGAGTGCCTGGCGGAGGTGGACTTTGAGACGAAGGGCGAAAAACTCCGCGCCACCTGGCGGCTGCGTCGTGCCCGTGGGAAGGCGGATGGCAAGCTGCAGCCCGTGGAGCGCCGCCTGGCGAATGCCGCCACGGGAGAGATCCTCGCCGAGAAGTCAGCGGAGATGGATCGCCTCATCGAGGAGCGCACCGGACTCGATGCGCAGCGCTTCCTGCGCTCCGTGCTGCTGGCGCAGGGACAGTTCGCGGCCTTTTTGAAGGCGAAGCCGAACGAACGGGCCGAATTGCTGGAGAAAATCACCGGCACGGAGATCTACACGGAACTGTCGAAGCTGGCCTTCGAGACCTACAAAGCCAGAGACGAGCAGGTGCAGCGCCTCAAAGCCGTGCTCGGTGCGGTGTCGATCCTCGATGACGAGGCGCGGCAGCGGCTGGAGACCTCGTTCGCCGAGGCGCAGACCAGCGCCATGCGTCTGCAGGGCGAAAGTCAGGCCGCGGCACAGCGACTCCACGCCCAACGCGAGCACGCCACCATCGTGGCGGAGATCACGAAGCTCGGCGAAGACGCGAAGCAGCTCCAAAGCACACAATCAACCGCCGCGGCGGAGGTTTCGAAGGCGAAATCCATCGCCGAAGATGCCAAAGCCCAGCGCACGATGCGTGAGCCCGTGTGGGAGCAGGCTGCGGGGCTCGCCGCGCAGAGCGAGCAGTTCGAAAAGCAGCTCGCGGAGAGTCGCGCCACCTATCAAACCTGGGCGAAGGAGCAGAAGGAAGCGGCCACCAAGCGTGAAGCCGCCGAAAAAGCCCTCGCCACGCATCAGGAGGCCGCGCAGGCGCTCGAAGCATGGTTGAAGCAGCACGCGGCCGATGCCGCGCTCGGCGAGCAAATGCCGAAACTCCGCGTCGCTGTGCGTGAGTGGCGTGCGGCGCATGAAAAGCTGGCCGATGGCCGCAAACGTCATGCGGAGGCTGAAACGCTGAACAAGCGTCTCACCGACTCGGAGGCCCAAACGGCTGTTTGGACCCAAAAAGCCGCTGAAGGCCTCGCCAAGGCTGAGAAGGACCGCGATGAGCAAAGACGCCTCGCGGAGAAGATCGCGGTCCAGCGCGAGATCGTGCGGAAGTCGGAGCTGATGGCAGGGTTCGACGAGCACCGGCATGATCTGAAGGATGGAGAGCCTTGTCCGCTGTGTGGGGCGGCGGAGCATCCCTTTGCGAGCGGCGGGACGAGCTTTGAATCGCAACTGCAAGCCGCGAGGAAGCTGCTGACGACTTTGGAAAAACAGCAAGAGCAGGTCGTGCATGCCCTGACCTTGCTGGAACGCCAGTTAGCAAAACTCGAGGCGGAGCTGAACGCGGAGAAAAACAAGTCGGAGGAGCTGCGGAAGACGCTGGCCGGGATCGACGTGCCGGATGTCGGTGCATTGGAAACGGACGAGCGGGCGAAACGCGGCAGGCTGGATGGTTGCCTTGTGGCTGTGCAACAAGGCCAGGCCCCAGTTGCACAGCAACCGGGCGGCCAAGCTTCCCCCCTCCAGATGGAGCATGATCTCGACGTGCTCGAAAAACGCTCGACCACCTTCACGAAGAAGCAGCAGGAAGCCGCGCAGCAGCGCGGCGAGCGCCAGAAGCTCGAAGGAGCGCTTCAACTCGCCACAGCCGACGAGCTTGCAAAAACACGGCGGCTCGACGAGCTCAAATCCGAGGGCGTGTCGCTGCGCACGAAGGCGGATGCGTTGAAGGCGCAGTTGAGCGAGCGGCTCGGGGGCAAAACGCTGGCGGAGGATCGTCAGGAACATGAAGACCGCTTTTCATCGGCGGAGAAAGCGCTGCGCGAGGCGGAGACAAAACTGAATGCGCTGCAAACACAGCTCGCGGCCACGCTGGCGAAGCTGGAGCAGCTTGAGACGCGGCGGAAGCCTTTCGAAGGCCAGAGCGTGCCGGGCGTGGCGGCGCTGAACGAGCTGGAAGCGGCCACGAAACAGCTCGGCGAGGCCTTTGCGATGAAACGCACCGAACTCGGGTCGCTGGAGCAGCAGATTAAAAACGACGACGAAGCACGGAAGCGCCGCGAGGCCGGTGGCGCGGAATTGCAGGCGGCGGAGGCCGAGGCGCTGCGATGGGGAAGACTCAAAGAACTGATCGGCTCGGCCGACGGCGCGAAGTTCTCACGCTTCGCGCAGTCGCTCACGCTGCGACAACTCAACGGCCTGGCACACGAGCATCTCACAGTGCTGGCGGAACGCTATCGCCTAAGGGCCGGCGACGGCGATGAGCTCGATCTACGCATCGTGGACCTTTACCAAGCGAACGTAGATCGCCCGATGGAGAGCTTGTCAGGCGGCGAGAGCTTTCTGGCGAGTCTCGCGCTGGCTCTCGGGCTCAGCGAGCTGGCGAGCCGGCATCATCCCATCGACTCGCTCTTTATTGATGAAGGCTTCGGCACGCTGGATTCGGAGACGCTGGAGGTGGCGCTGAGCGCTTTGGAAAACCTGCGATCCCGCGGGAAGACCATCGGACTCATTTCACATGTCGATTTGCTCAAAGAACGACTGACCACACAAGTCCAGGTGATCCGCAAGCCCGGTGGAACAAGCGAGATCAAGGTCGTCGTGTGACACCATTCAAGTCGCTGCCTTGCCGCATCTGGCGCGGACGATCTGGGCCTGCTTTTGGATCTTCTCACGATCGGATTCCGACAGGCGCGTGAGATTTCTCAACTGCATGCTCATGCGCTGGTTCTGCCGCAGCACCGGCTCATGCTGGAGGAGATAGTCCCAATACAGCGTGGTGAAGGGGCAGGCTCGTGGGCCGGTGCTCTGCGCGGGATCGTAGCGGCAGCCAGCGCAGTAATTGCTCATGCGCTGGATGTATTTACCGCTGGCCACATACGGCTTGCTGGCCATCACGCCGCCATCGCCATACTGTGACATGCCGAGCGTGTTCGGCAGTTCAACCCACTCCACGGCATCGACATACACGGCGAGATACCACTCATGCACGCGGCGCGGATGCACGCCGTAGAGCAGCGCGAAGAGCCCCGTGACCATCAGCCGCTGAATGTGATGCGCATAGCCGAGGCGCAGCGTCTGCCCGATGGCATCGCGCAGGCATTGCATGTCCGTCTCGCCGGTCCAGTAAAAGTCCGGCAGCTCCTGCTCGGCGTTCATCGCATTCCGCTCGATGTAATCCGGCATGAAGTGCCAGTAGATGCCGCGCACATACTCGCGCCAGCCGAGGATCTGCCGAATGAATCCCTCCACCGCTGCCAGCGGAGCTTTTCCGTCTTGATACGCCTTTTCTGCCGCCGCGATCACCTCGCGCGGATCGAGCAGCTTCAAATTCATCGCCGCGCTGAGTCGCGAATGATAGAGCCACGGCTCATTCGTCCACATCGCATCCTGATAACGGCCAAACTCCGCCAGCCGATGCTCGATAAAATCATCCAGCGCTACGCGTGCCTCCGCCGTCGTCACCGGCCAGTCAAACTCCGCCAGTGCTCCCGGATGCTTCGCGAAATGCGTTTCCACATCCGCGATCACACCTTGCGTGATTTCATCCGGCTTGAATCGACGCGGCGGAATGCGCAAACCCGGCCCCGCTTTGCCAAACGACTCGCGGTTGTCGTGATCGAAGTTCCACTGACCACCCACCGGCTTGCCCTTCTCCATCAACACGCCGCTGTGCTGACGCATCTCACGGTAAAAGAACTCCATGCGGAGCTGTTTGCGGCCTTCCGCATGCTTTTGAAACATCTCCCGTGTGCAGAGAAAATGCCGGTCAGGCCTTACCTCAAGCTCGACGCCCGCTTCGCCCGCCACCGCTTCGATCTCGCGTGCCACGCTCCATTCCCCCGCCTCGACCATGACGAGCTTTTGAGGCTTCCAGCGGCTGATGGCATCACGAAGCTGCTCCGCGAAGGTCTCGTCTCCTGCCCCGCCGAGCTGGCGATAGTCCACCCGCCAGCCACGCTCCTTCAGCGCCTCGCGAAAGTGCCGCATCGCCGCGAGGAAGACCGCGATGCGTGCCTTCGTGCTCCACACCTTCGCCGACTCCTGCTTCACCTCCGCCATCCAGATGACATCGCGCTTTGCATCAAACCCATCAAACACCGCCGACGCAGCATCGAGCTGGTCACCGAGGACGAGAATGAGACGTGAAACATTTGGCACGAGCGCTTTACGCCCCGCTGTGGTAACTGGATGGGCAAAAAAGAAGGCCCGGCGTGCTCGGCCGGGCCTTCAAGACTCACGTCTTCTTTTCCCACTCGCGGGCCTTCACGATGGCCTCGAGGTCTTTTTTCGCCGCGATGTCCTCCGCCAGGATCTTGAACTTCGTCAGGTAACGCAGCGCCTTCGTGACATTGAGGATGTCTCCCTTCTTCGATTCGATCTTCGCGTCCGGCGTGGCTTTCGCCTCATTCGCAAAGCCTTCGAGCATGCCCAGGGCGCTGCCGCGTGCGGCTTCGTCGTCCGCGTAGCAGAGCGATTCGAGCAGGCGCAGCATCTTCGCCTGGCCTTCGAGCTTCGCCGCGTCCTCGCGGATGCCTTTGGCGATCTCCGCCCGCTTCTTCGCCGTGGCTTCCTCGCTCATGCGGCTGTATTCGCCACCTTCGACGAAGCGCTTCGGTAGCGGGCGATACCAGATGTTACGGAAGCGCACGGGATTGCCGTGGTCCTGGATCTTGAGCGGGCCCTTTTCAGGAAAGGCCTTCGGCGTAGAGCGCTTCATGTGGCCGCCGCCGCCTTCGAGTGGCGTGTGGTCCTGCGTGAGCACGCCGTTCACAAAGACGGTGATGTAGCCCGGATCGATCTCCTTGCCGTCTTTGAAGATCGGCCGACGGAAGACGATGTCGTAGCTCTGCCACTCGCCGGGAGCACGCAGTGGATTCGCCGCGGGCGGATTGATGCCATAGATCGACGAGGCAAAGCCGTCGGCGTAGGTGGGGTTGTTGTAATTGTCGAGCACCTGCACCTCCACCGCTCCCATGAGGAACACGCCGCTGTTGCCACGGCCCTGGCTGTCGCCTTCCACCTTGGTCGGCGCGGTCCACTCGATGTGGAGCTGGCAGTCGGCGAACTCTTCCTTCGTGCGGATATAGCCGCTGCCGGGCACGCATTGCAGCACACCGTCTTTGACCTCCCACTTGGTCGGCTCGCCATTTTTGTCGGAGATCCACTTCTCGATCTCCTCGGCTTTGCCGCCGAACAACACGATCGCGTCGGAGGGCGGAGAACCATTCGTGCCCGGCTCCACCCGCGTCGGCTGCGGGCGGTTCATGTCATGGATGGCCCAGGGATGCGTGGCGTCCGGCGGATCGCCGTAGAAACCGCCTGCGCCAAAGCTGGCGGAGGTGGCAAGCAGAAGGGAGAGACCGAGAAGAAGGTGGTTGTTCATGGC
>JBKCXA010000961.1:0-2430 GCA_046316935.1 Prosthecobacter sp. | reverse complement strand
AAGGAAAGCTACCCGGCTGGCACCGTGAAGGTGGAGCGCCTGAAGATCGATTTCTCCTACTCCGAGCTGATCGGCAGCACGCGGCGGGGCCGTCAAATGGACGTGACCTTCCTCCGCGTGCGGGATAAAAAAGCCCAGGCGCTGAATTCCCGCCTCGCCCAGCTCGCCCGCAACAGCATCGACCCCGATGGCAAACTCCCCGCCACGCCCGAGGCGCTCACGAAGCACCTCCGCGATCAGGTGCGTGGTGAAATGGAGGCCGATCAAAACTACATCAGCAGCCAGAGCGAGGACTTCCGCGTCATCATGAATGAAAGCGGCTACCTCACCGTGGAAAACGCCAGTTCCACCTACGAAGGCGGTGCGCATGGCAACCACGCCAGCAGCTACCACACGCTCGAAATCGCCACCGGCAAGGCCTTGAAGCTCGCCGACCTCGTGGAGCCCGGTTTTGAGGAAAAATGGGCCGCGCTAGGCCGGACGGAGATCCTCAAGAGCCACGGCCAGAAGCCTGATGCCTCGCTGAAGGACGCCGGCCTCTTCGAGGACAAACTCGAGCTGAATGAAAACTGGTTCCTCGTGCCCGGCGGCATCGGTTTCTCCTACGCGCCCTATGAAATCGGGCCGTATGCGCTGGGCTCCATCGAGTTCATTCTCCCATGGAAGGACGTCATCGACGACCTGAAGCCGGGCACCAAGGTCCACGAGATGGCCGCCAAGCTTGTCGGTAAGGCCAAAGAGTGACGCCACGCTGCCGGTCGCGAATCCGGGGTTGCCATTTCTCCCCCGTGCCGCATTCTTCGCGCCCCATCCATGCGCACTCTTGTCATTGGCGACATTCACGGCTGTTCCGCAGCCTTGGATGCCCTATTGAAAGAGCTGGCTCCCGGCAAAGACGACACGCTTGTGACTCTTGGCGACTACGTGGACCGCGGTCCGGATGCCAAAGGTGTCATCCAGCGCCTGATCGACCTCGATTTGCAGATGAAGCTCGTGCCGATCATGGGCAACCACGAGATTCTCATGCTCGACGCGAAGAAGCGTGAGATCGACTTCGAGTCCTGGCTGGCCATCGGCGGCCGCGCCACGATGGAAAGCTACGCCGGTGCTCCCGTGCCGGAATGGACCGCCGTGCCGAAGGCGCATTGGGAATTCATGGGCACGCGCTGCCAGCGCTACTTTGAGACCGAGACGCACATCTTCGCCCACGCGGGTGTGAATGCCGTGCTGCCACTCGCCGATCAAGGCGATGACTGGCTCTTCTGGCGGCGCTTCGACGACGCGCACGCGCATTTCTCCGGCAAAACCGTCATCTGCGGTCACACCGCGCAGAAGAATGGCCTGCCCGCGATCAAGCCCGGATGCCTCTGCATCGACACCTGGGCCTACGGCGAGGGATGGCTCACCGGCATGGATGTGAGCACGGACGTTTTTATCCAGGCCAATCAGCACGGTCATGTGCGCCGCCTCACCAAAGCGGAAGTGCTCGCCCAGGCCGCCGCCGCCTGATCTCCATCATGAAAACCGTGCGCTGCCTGCTCGCCGCCGCCGTCTTTGCCACCTTCTGGTGCGCCGGGGCGTTCGTGCTGCTGCCACGCATGGAGGCAAAGCTCGCCGCCGCCGCCCGCGAGGCCCTCGCCGCGCAGCAGACGCTCGCAAAGCGCCTCGACAAGGTGCAAACGACCTTCCAAGGCCAGGTCGCCCATCTCACCGGCCAAGTGCGCAGCGTGCAGGACAAGCTCACCATCGAGGCCGCCGTGCGTGATCACGTCCGCGCCCCCACGATGGTCGCCAGCGGCCTCGGTGCCTCATTGAACCCCGTCGCCGCCGTGCGGAATGAGATCGAAATCGTGCCCGTCCCGCCCGGCTGGATGCTCCTCGCCGCGCACGGGGCCAAAGCCCGGCTCCTCGGCGAGGCCGCCACCGAGTTCGAGGCGCGTGATCTCGCCCGCAGCATCATGGAAAGCTGGAGCGCCAAAGGCGGCAACGTCAGCGGCACGCTTCAATCGAACCTGGAAGACCACGACGAGGCCGCCGACATCTCCGCCACGCTCGGCGGCCTGCCTTCGCCCTCGCCGAACGTCGAGCTGCACCTCGCCCGCATCGGCGGTCGTTGGCAAAAACTGAAGCTCGCCGAGAGCGATGACGCCCTTCGCGATCAGGCCGCCGCCCTCGGCGTGAAGGACGACGAATGGAAAAAAGACATCGCGCCCCTGCTCGCCACCCTTCGCCAAGATCACGCCACCGCCACCGAGCGTGCCAAGCAGACCGCCGCCCTCGAGAAGCTCCCGCTCGGCCATCTTTTCATCGCCGTGCGTGACCAGCGCATCATCCTGCGTGGCGAGGTCGGCAGCGCTGCCATCAAACGAGCCCTGCTCGATGAGGCGCTGGAGATTTTCCCCGCCCGCCGCATCCACGATGACATCCGCG
>JBKCXA010000960.1:0-2096 GCA_046316935.1 Prosthecobacter sp. | reverse complement strand
GGGTGGGAAAGACGATCCTCTCGCAGGCACTGGCGCAGGCTCTGGGGCTTCAGTTTCGGCGGTTGCAGTTCACCAGTGATCTTTTGCCGGCGGATATTCTCGGCGCGGCGGTTTATGATCGGGATAGCGGCAGCTTCATCTTCCATCGCGGCCCGGTTTTTTCGCAGGTGCTGCTGGCCGATGAGATCAATCGCGCCACGCCGAAGACCCAGTCCGCGTTGCTGGAGGCGATGGAGGAAGGGAAGGTGACGGCGGATGGCAGCACGCATGCGCTGCCGGAGCCGTTCTTCGTCATCGCCACTCAGAATCCCTCGTCGCAAACGGGCACCTACATGCTGCCGGAATCGCAGTTGGACCGCTTCCTGATGCGTCTCGGCCTTGGGCCGCCCGATCGCGAGGCGGAGCGGGCGCTGCTGCAAGGGCTCGACCGTCGCGATCTGCTCAAAACGATGCCCGCCGCGCTTTCGACAGCGGATTTGCATGCGCTGCAAAGCTGGACGCGGGCGGTCCATGTCTCGGCTCCCTTGCTCGATTATTTGCAGGACCTTCTCGCGGCCAGTCGCGCCACCGGGCATGGGCTTTCACCGCGTGCGGGGCTGGCCTTGCTCGCCGCCGCGAGGGCCTGGGCGCTCATTCAAGGGCGGGCCATGGTGCTGCCGGAGGATGTGCAGGCCGTGGCAGTGCCGGTGATGGGGCATCGACTCGATCATGCCGTGGACGGCCAAACCGGCGCGGACACCGCGAGGATGCTCATCGAGGAGACGCCGATCCCGTAAGCCTCATCGCGGTGGTTTATACCGCACGATGTTGCGGTGATAGACCTCGCATTCCTTTTTGTGGAGCCAGATGCTGATCCAAAACAGCATCGCGCCGCCGATGACGACGATGAGGAGCAGCGGCTTGCCTTTGGGTGACTGGCTGGTGAAGAGGGCGATGAGGGAAAAGAGCGTCATCGCGTAGTAGGGCCAGTTCCAGTCGAGCCGGCGCTGGGTCTGGTCGCGGATCACGCTGGCGTATTCCGGTGGTCGGGTGGCGATGATGCGCGGGGTGGCCTTGGCCCGCAGGTCGGTGTAGGGCCACACGCTGGCGCAGGAGACGCAAATGAGGGCCAGCGCCACGAGGCGGCAGCGTCTCTCACCCACCACGAAGGCCACGATGAAGAACATCAGCCCCAGGCCCAGGCCGTAGAGCGGCAGCGGCTCGATGAGCAGGTGCAGGTACTCCGGGTCACGGATGCTTTGCCAGAGGGTGGTGAGTTCCTGCCACATGAGAGGGAATGAGCCGGTGATGCATGGTGGCCCGTGCGGAAGTCGTCAAGGGCGTCAAGAAGGTCAAGAGGAAGGCCGTTGAGAAAGGCGGAAGTCTCCTGTCTTTGTTCCCCCCACATGCGTTTTGCCTTCGCCATCCTGTTTTTCCCGTTCGCTGCCCACGCGGCGGAGAAGCTGCGCTTCAACCGCGACATCCGCCCGATCCTCTCGGACAAGTGTTTTCACTGCCACGGCCCGGACTCGAAGAAACGGGAGGCGGATCTGCGCCTCGATGATCGTGCTGCGGCGATCAAGGACGGCCACATCGTGCCCGGCAAGCCGGAGAAGAGCCTCATCCTCGACCGCATCCTCACCAGCGATCCCGATGAGCTGATGCCACCGCCGAAATCGAAGCTCGGCCAGCTCACGAAGGCGGAAGTGGAGACGCTGCGCCGCTGGATCAGCGAAGGCGCGCAGTATGAGGCGCATTGGAGCTTCACTTCATTTCCGATTCCTGAATCGAGAATCCTGATTCCAGAGGCTGCGAAGCGCCTGGATGAAATCGTGAGCGCAGGGCTGGCGCAGCGCAGCTTGAAGCTCCAGCCGAAGGCGGAGGCCACCACGCTGCGGCGCAGGCTTCACTTTGATCTCACCGGCCTCCCACCTGATCCGTCCGACCAGACCGATCCGTCCGAGGTGATCCCGAAGCTCCTCCAATCGTCCTCCTTCGGCGAAAAATGGGCTTCGGATTGGCTCGATGTCTCTCGCTATGCGGACTCGTATGGCTTTCAGGTGGATCGGGAGAGGGACGTGTGGCCGTGGCGGGACTGGGTGGTGAAGGCGCTGAAC
>JBKCXA010000959.1:0-2174 GCA_046316935.1 Prosthecobacter sp. | reverse complement strand
GTTTACAACCTCCACCACGGCCACAGCCACCTCGACCGCTTGCCGAAAGCGCTCGCGACGATGAAGCCCTGGCTGCTTTGCCTCAACCTCAACGGCATGGACATCGCGGGCGATACGAAGGGCCGCAAGATCCTGCCGCTCGGCGTGGGCACGCAGGATGTGACGGTGCTGCGCCAGGTCCGCGCCAGCGGCTACAGCGGCCCCATCGGCATCCTGAATCACACGAACGAAGACGCCGAAGGTCGCCTGCTCGACAACCTCGATGGGTTGAAGTGGCTCGTGCCGCAGCTCGATGATGCGAAGGCGGGAGAGAAGCCGAAGTATCGGACGTGGAGTGAGAGAGCGGAGAGCAAAGGGCCAAGGGCGGAGAGTTCCAAACCGGAAAGCGTCGAGTCGATGAATGAAGAGTTCGGCAAGGCGCTGAAGGGCGGCTGGATGGTGGAGGGGGATGTGAAATACACGAAGCTGCCGTTCACAGTGGAGTGTCGCGCGAAGTTGGATGGCAAAAACGGCTTCAACATCCTCGTCGCGTCCGAGATGAAGGCCTCGGCCACGCATTGGGAGTTCTACACGATGGCGAAGAGTGGCACGCTGGCGCTTTACTTGCCCGGTCGCGGCGGAAACTACGATTCGAAGATCGGTGTGTGCGACGGCAAGTGGCACGACCTCCTCGCCAGCGCCGATGACAAAGGCGTGGTGCTGTGGATTGATGGCAAGCAGGTCTTCGAAAAGCCGGTGCAGCCGCTCACAGGCAAGCCGCAGCCGGGACAGCTCGCCTTTGGCCGACTCGTCGAGGGCTCGATCGGCTGCGATGGCGTGATCGATGATGTGCGCATTACCCGCGGCGTGATGAAGCCGCGCAAAACGACCTCGCCACGCCAGCGCATGGACAACACGCTGGGCTTGTGGAGCTTTGACAACCTCGATGCACTGCTGCCGCCGCCTGCGCCAAAGCCCGCCGAGTTCAAACCCGAACTGCCACCGTTGAACCAAGCCGACAACCAGCACTGGCAGCACTTCGTGAACCGCGAGCGCGTGTTCGACTTCTACAGCAAACAGGCGCTGCACTTCATGAAGCAGAAGCCGCAGCCCGAACTGATCCCGCAGTTCCCCGGCATGGACGGCGGCCAGCAAGGCCACTGGGGCAATCAAAATGACCAAACCACGTGGAAGGATGGTCGCTGGGCCGCGAGTGATCTTGGGAATGTGTTCAGCGGGGTTTTCAAAGGCGCAGGACTCACCATTCCGAAGGCCGTGTGCGTGCGCACCGGCGACAAAGTTGCCGTGTTTGATCCCGAACGCATGGCGTGGCGCTTGGAATGGTCGGGAGGCTTCATCAAGCTCAACGATGCCCGCCACGGTTTCATGGCCGGTGCGCCGATGGATGGCAAAGTGACCTCCAAAGAAGAAAAGAAGCTCTCCGGCACCTACCGTGGCTTTTTCCGCCGCGGCAGCGAAGTGATCATCGTCACCAGCGAGACCGAATTGCCCAAACCCGCTGACGCTCAATGGCCTCAATGGCTCGAAACCAAAGGCGAACTCGGCACCCAAGCGCCATTCGCCACGGATCGCATCACGATTCCGTTCGAGAATCCTTATGGCACGCTGTTCTTCATCACTGCGCATGATTTCTTCAGCGATGGCACCGCGGCCATCGCCACGATGACCGGTGAGGTTTGGCTCGTGAAGGGCATCGACGAGAAGCTGGAAAAACTGCGCTGGAAACGCTTCGCCACCGGCCTGCATCAGCCGCTGGGCATGAAGATCGTAAAGGACAAGCTCTACGTGCTCGGTCGCGATCAAATCACCTGCCTGCACGACCTGAATGGTGATGACGAAGCCGATTTCTACGAGTGCGTCACGAATGCGATGCAGACCTCGCCCGGTGGACATGATTTCATTGTCGGCTTGGAGACGGACAAAGACGGTCGCTGGTATCTCGCATCGGGGAATCAGGGCGTGTGCCGCATTGATGTGACACAGACACACCTGGCGGTTCAGAAACAGAAGCAGCCAGGAGTGTCTGCCTCACTGGAAGTCCTCGCCACCGGCTTCCGCAACCCGAACGGTCTCGGTCTCTCGTCGGACGGTCGCTTCATCACCACGAGCGGTCAGGAAGGCGATTGGACGCCGGCGACATCGGTTTTCCAAGTTGAGCTCGATCAGAACCTCGG
>JBKCXA010000958.1:0-7962 GCA_046316935.1 Prosthecobacter sp. | reverse complement strand
GCTGCTTCAGCTCAGCGGCGAGATCCGAGTTCGTGGTGATGCCGCTCTTCACGGTGACGAAGCACACGACGGCCTGACCTTTCAGCTCATCGGGCTTGCCGACGACCGCGGCCTCGGCGACCGACGGATGCGAGACGAGTGCGCTCTCGACTTCGGAGGTGCCGAGGCGGTGGCCTGCGACGTTCAGCACGTCGTCAATGCGGCCGACGATCCAGAAGTAGCCATCCTTGTCGCGCCGCGCACCGTCGCCTGCAAAATACATGCCTTTGAACTCGCTCCAATACGTCTGCTTGTAACGCGCCTTGTCGCCCCAGATGCCGCGCAACATGCCGGGCCACGGCTTGCGGATGACGAGCTTGCCGCCCTGATTCGACCCGAGTTCCTTGCCTTTGTCGTCCACGATTGCGGCATCCACGCCGAAGAATGGCAGCGTCGCCGTGCCGGGCTTCGTGGGTGTCGCGCCGGGGATGGGCGTGATCATCATGCCGCCGGTTTCGGTCTGCCACCAAGTGTCCACGATGGGGCAGCGACCGCCGCCGATGGTGCGGTGATACCACATCCACGCCTCGGGATTGATGACCTCGCCGACCGTGCCGAGCAGGCGCAGCGAACTCAGGTCGTGCTTCGTCACCCACTGGTCGCCCCATTTCATGAATGCGCGAATCGCCGTGGGCGCGGTGTAAAAAACGGTGACGCCGTAGTCCTCGATGATGCGCCAGAAGCGGTCGTTCTCCGGCCAGTTCGGCGCGCCTTCGTACATGAGCGTCGTCGCGCCCATCGCGAGCGGGCCATAGACCATGTAGCTGTGGCCGGTCACCCAGCCGACATCGGCGGTGCACCAGTACACGTCCTCGTCGCGCAGATCGAAGACGTACTTGCACGTCATGTGCGCGTGCAGCAGGTAGCCGCCGGTCGTGTGCAGGATGCCCTTCGGCTTTCCCGTCGAGCCGCTCGTGTAGAGGATGAAAAGCGGCGTCTCGCTGTCGAGCTGTGCGGGCGAGCAATCCGCGTCCACGTATTCCAGCTCGCGGTGCCACCACACATCGCGGCCTTCCTCGATGTGGATGTCCTGGCCGGTGCGCTTAAACACCACCACGGTCTTCACCGGCGTGTCTTTGGCCTTGAGAGCGTCATCGACGTTTTTCTTCAAAGGCACCACGGCACCGCGGCGGTAGCCACCATCGGCGGTGATGATGATCGCCGCGCCGCTGTCGAGCACGCGGTCCTTGATCGATTCGGCGCTGAATCCGCCGAAGATGACGCTGTGCACGGCGCCGATACGTGTGCAGGCCAGCATGGCGATGGCGGCCTCCGGAATCATCGGCATGTAGATGATGACGCGGTCGCCTTTCTTCACTTTGTGACGCTTCAGCACATTGGCGAAGCGGCAGACCTCGCGATGGAGCTGCTGGTAGGTATAAACACGCTTCTCGCCGGGCTCGCCTTCCCAAATGAGAGCGGCTTTGGTCTTGCGAGGGCCGTTCAAATGGCGGTCGAGGCAGTTTTCGCTGACGTTGAGCTTGCCACCAGTGAACCACTTCGCGTTCGGGCATTTCCAATCGAGCACCTTGGTGAAGGGCTTGCTCCAGGTGAGTTCCTTCGCCTCGCGACCGAAGAACTTGTCCGGGTTCTTGAGCGACTCGGCGTGCATCTTCTTGTATTGCGCCATCGAGCTGATGCGGGCTTTCTTCACAAAAGCGGCGTCCGGCTTGAACACGCGATTTTCGACGAGGAGGCTCTTGCTGGATGCTTTGGCGGCTTTGGCAGGCTTGGAGGCGGCTTTTTTGCTCATGGTGGGAAAAGGAAAGAGCAGGCTAAACGCAGAGCCGCCCCGCTGGCAATCACGGAGTGTGGTACTTTCCGCCTCAAGCCTTCCTGGAGACCCGTTTGGACTTCGGGCGGACCTTTCGGCCCCTGAGCTCGCTGACGATCCCGTCGAGCACCGCGAGGCCATACGAGATCTTCTTGAAGAAGGACGGATTGTGCGGCACGAGCACGAACTTCGGGTGCTTGGACCAAAGGGAGCGCAGCTTGTGATCGAGCTTGATGGCCTGCTCCATGGACTCGTTTCGGATGGGATTTCCACCGTCGATGCCCATGCCGCCCACCGCGGCGCTTTCAAAGAAAATCACCGCATCATAGCGGCCCAACTCGCGCTCCATGGTGCTCTCGATGTCGTGAAAAAAGTCGTGCGGCTCGCCAGGCCAGTAGGCCGCTCCATCCACCGTGCCGCGATCACAAAGCAGGATGCGGTCTGGATGCTGGGCCATCACCGCCTCCTCCAGATGGATCTGCACATGGTAGATAGCTCGCTGGGCGGCGTAGGTCGCCCCCGGTTTGGCCACTCTCGGGAAGCCTCCGCTGAAAACCATCGTCGCCGCTTCCGGCACCAGCACGACTTGATCGGACATCTCCCGCTGAAACAAATCTCCTGCTGTCGTCTTCCCCCCACCAGGGCCACCGGTCAAAACGATGCGAAAGTGTCCATTGTGGGAGGAGCGTGAGTGGCGCGGCATGCGCGTACTCTGCCTGCGGAAACGCCAAAGCGTCAAGTCTAGGCGTCAAAATACCCAAACGCTGCATAGCCTGGAGGCAGCGAGACGTTATGTTTTCACCATGAAACCCCTCCTCGCTCTCGCCCTGCTCATCCCCGCCTGCGCCCTCGTCCCCGGCACCGATTCGAGTCGCGAGCACTACTTCCTCACTGAGGTCAAACCGGTGCTGCAGCAACATTGCCTCGCTTGTCACAATGGCAGCCTACCCCCACCGGCGCTGAATCTCACCAGCAAGGACAAGGCCTTTAAGCGCAGCCCCAGTGGTCGTGAATACATCCTGCCGGGCGATCCATGCTGCAGCCTGCTCATCAGTGCCGTGCAACGTGGCGGCACGCATCCCAAACTGATGCCGCGCAAGGATGTGAGCCTCACGGAAGATCAGATCGGCATGCTGCGTGAATGGATTGAGGACGGTGCCTACTGGCCGGAGGGTGAAAAAGGCACGCTGAAAGCGGAGAAGAGCCGCGAGAGCTTCTGATGAAGGCGTTTCAAGTTTCAAGTTTCAAGTTCGAAGACCTTGAGAACATGAAACCTGAAACAGCCCCTCTGCGGTGCACAAAAATACCGCGACCTGCCTTAAAGCGAGTAGCAGCGTCATGATCGTGCATGCATCATCGTCGCCACCATGGGCAAAGAATTCAGCACCGTTCCTCAAACCGTCCCTCACGTCGAAACCAAGCACCGCCGCATCTGCACGCCGGTGCCGCATCCGGACAGCATCCAGCTGCTCGAACGCATGCGCGAGGTGGAGCCTCTCTCCATGCGCGGCATGCCGCCCATCATCTGGGACAAGGCGCAGGACATTTATGTTTTCGACAAGCATGGCAACAAGTGGCTCGACTGGAGCAGCGGCGTGCTCGTGACCAATGCCGGCCATGCCGCGCCGGAAATTTGCAAGGCGATGATCGATCAGATCAACAGCGGCCTCATTCACAACTACGTCTTCCCCAGCGAAGAACGCCTCGAAACCGAGGAAATCATCGCCTCGGTTTCGCCAGAAGGTTTGAAGAAGGTCTTCCTGCTCAGCAGCGGCAGCGAGGCCACCGAGTGCGCCATCAAGCTCAGCCGTGCGCACGGCATCAAGGTCGGCGGCACGTCGAAAATCGGCATCATCGGCTTTGATCGTGGTTACCACGGCCGCACGCTCGCCAGCCAGCAGGCCGGTGGCATGGGCGGACAGAAGACGTGGATCGTGAATCTCGACAAAGCGATCATCAATGCACCCTTCCCCGATGGTTACTGGGAGGGCGACAGCTCGTTTGATGCCTTTTTGAAGGCCATCGAGAAGAGCGGCATGAAGCCTGAAAACATCGCTGGAGTCATCATGGAAAGCTATCAGGGCGTCGGGCCTGACTTTGCGCCCGTGGAATACATCCAGAAGCTTCGGAAATGGTGTGATGAGCATCAGGTGGTGCTCACTTTTGATGAAGTGCAGTCCGGCTTTGGCCGCACGGGCAAGTTCTGGGCCTTCGAGCACTACGGCGTCACGCCGGACCTCATCTGCTGTGGCAAGGGCATCAGCTCCGGCATGCCGCTGAGCGCCGTGATCGGCCGCCAGCACATCATGGATCACTTCCCGCCCGGCAGCATGACCAGCACGCACACCGGCAATCCCGTCTGCTGCGCCGCCGCCACCGCGAACATCAAAAAGCTCCTCGCCGAAGACCTCACCGGCAACGCCGCGAAACTCGGCGTCATCCTGCACGAACGCTGCAAGGCCATCCAGGCACGTCACCCGAGTGTGATCGGCCATGTGACGTGCGCCGGGCTCGTCGCCGGGCTTCAAACCGTGGTTCCCGGCAAGAAAGAGCCCAACCACGATCTCGCCCACCGCATCATCGAGCTATGCTACCAGCGCGGGCTGCTGCTTTTCGCCCCCGTCGGAGCCTGGGGCCAGACGGTCAAGATCTGCCCGCCGCTGACCGTCACCGAAGAGGCCTTGATTGAGGCCTGCGACGTGCTCGACAAGGCGGTGGACGATGCCGTGGCAGAGATGAAGTGAGCTGGTTTTCAGCCACAATCATGCCCGGCATGATGTCGGAGCGGCCGAACGAGCGTTCGACACTCCGAAGCCTTCGACCTCACGAATGTCTGTTGTTCAGAAGCCAAACTCGCGTGGATGCAGGCCCGACTGGCGGATGATCGAGCGCACCGTGCCGATGGGGATTTCCTTGCTGGGATGCGGCACGATGACCACCCGGCCTTCGGGCGAACGCAGCTTCAAATGGCTGCCTTTTTGAGATGCCGGATGGAATCCATGTCTTTGCAGCACATCGAGAATCTGCCTTGAGCCTGGCCGGTTAGGCATACGCCAGCTCCTCTCCCACACTCACATCGCTGATTTCGAGATAGTCATCACCCGAATCCTCCAAATAGAGCTCAACAGCCTCCTTGAGCTTGCTGACGGCCTCTTCGCGCGAGGTGCCGAAGCTGGAGACATCGACATTGAGGCATTGAGCGACCCAGAATTCTTCCTCGCGGTGCAGGCTGTATTGAATGGACTTCATGCTGCTATTGTGAGTCTTCCGGGAATCGAAATCAAGGAAGAGGTCAGTGGCCTTGACGGGCGAATGCTGCCAGACGACGGCGGACCAGCCCGTCGAGGCTCTGTTGAGGCCTGCGACGTGCTCGACTGCGTGGTGGACGATGCGGTGGCGGAAGTTGCATCGTCTGAATCGCGGGTGAGAATGCAGCCCGGCATGATTTCACTACCCATCGCCTGCGCCGTATGCGCCGAGCCTGTCGTGCTGCCTGTCCTCGCAGCGACCGGGATGGCGCGGATGCTTGTGGTCACTCTCCTGACCAGCCGCCATCTCGACACCGTGCGCGTGCTTTTGGTCTTCGGAGGTCTTTCGATCGTTTGGTATGTTTATCAACGCACCCTTTTGTGGCACTGGCCATCTAGGGATAATCCCATCGCGCAACTCTGCTTGGTGTTCGTCCAGCTTTCTTACAGCACAGGCATCCTCGCAGCCATGATGATCAAGTGGCTCTCCACTTCCCGGTTGTTTCAAAAAGGAAGTTTGAGGCTGCGCTGGCGGCAGGCATTTTTGCTCGTTCCGATTTGGATACTGATTCTCGTCTGCGAAATCATGTGGATCGAGTATCGCCGTGGTCCTTATCGCTTCTGAGCATCCAGCCAAGCCCCGCTCTTTAAGCTCCGTGAAATCGTCGTGAAGCTCAAATTGGTCGTTTCCAGCGAGGGGAGGGTTCTGGTAGCCTTTACACCTCGCCATGAAGACTCGCTCTCTCTTTGTCCTCCTGCTCGCCCTCGTGTCCCTCACCTCGCCGGGCCGGGCGCAGTTCCCGAAGCTGCTCGATGACTGGCAAAGCTGGGTGCTCTGGGACGACACGAAGCACGGCGGCAAGCCCACAGCCTTCGATGACAAGACGAAGCTGATGCCGCTCTGGTATGCACCGGTGGAAATCAAAGCGGAGGCGGCAGGCGGGAGCTTCAGCTTCGCGGTGGATTCGCGATCTCACGACTGGCTGCCGCTGCCGGGCGATGCCCAATGCTGGCCGCAGAGCGTGACCATCGACGACGAAGCCGTGCCGGTGCTGAACCGCGAAGGCGTGCCCTGCGTGGAACTGAACACCGACTACAAAGGCATCATCAAGGGCAGCTTTCGCTGGAGCACGATGCGGAGTCGCTGGAATCTCGCATGAACCTCCCGCCCGGCTGGCGCTTGCTCGCGGTCTTCGGAGCCGATTGGAGCCGTGGCGACTGGCTGACCTCGTGGTCGCTCTTTGATGTGTTTTTGCTGCTCATCGTCACCCTCGCCGTGTGGAAGGCCTGGGGCTGGAAAACCGCACTCATTGGCCTGCTTGGTCTCCTGCTTGCCTACCATGAGACGGGAGCACCGCGATACACTTGGATCATTCTCGTGGCCGTCTTTGCCGCCGCCAAATGGGTGCCGGAGAATGCCCCGCCGCTCGTGCAACGAATAGTGAATGGCATCAAGATCGTGGTCCTCGTTCTCTTTGCCTTGAATGCCACGCCCTTCATCACGCAGCAGATTCAGCAAGCCATTTACCCGCAGTTGGAGCCGTATCGCACGACGTGGGAGGACTATGCAGGCTGGGCGAATGCTCCCGCATCCCCAGCACCCGTTGCGCAAGAAGCCGATGGCATTCGTGAACGCGTCGCCGGCGCCATGAACAGCATTGATGTGTCCAACAATCGCTACGAGCAGAAGCCTTCGAAGTTTGATCTCAAATCCAATCTCTTCTACGACACCAAAGCGAAGATCCAAACCGGCCCTGCGGTGCCGCAGTGGAAATGGCGTGAGGTGAGTTTTGGCTGGCGTGGTCCCGTTTCAGCCGAGGAAAAAATCTCGCTCTGGCTCATTCCGTGCACCTTGGAGCGTGTCATCACACTGCTGCGCCTGGCGTTCATGCTTGGCCTCGTCTGGCTGCTGCTCGGCAAAGGCAAGGAACTGCCAAAATGGCCTGGAAGCAAAGGTCGGGATGGAACGGCCCCTCACCCCAGCCCTCTCCCCGAAAGCGAACCCATGCCGCAAACAACCCGCAGCCTCGGTGAGAGGGAGTCAGAGTTCTCCCTTGCCCCGGCGCAAGGCATGGAAAACACCTCGGCCACCTTCCGGGGAGAGGGACGGGGTGAGGGGCCATCCCTCGGCCTGCGCCTCGCCACCACGCTGGTCTTCCTTTTACTCACCAGCCATGCCAGCGCCCAAATTCCATCCAAAGAGATGCTCGATGAACTCCGTGAGCGCGTGCTCTCGCTGCGTCCTCAGGACCCGCAACGTGCCGAAATCCCTCAAGTGCGCCTCAAGCTGCAAGGGCATCGCCTGGAGATGGAAATCGAGATTCACGCCAGTGAGATCGTCGCGGTGCCGCTGCCGGGAAAACTGCCCGCGTGGAGCCCGCTGAGCGTCGGCGAGGCCGTCACGCTGCGGCATGAAGGCTACCTTTGGGTGCTCGCCACACCCGGTGTGCAGACCGTGAAGATCACCGGACTCATCCCACCGGGCGCGGAATGGCAGTGGAGCTTCCTTTTGAAGCCGCGACAGGTGCAAATCGATGCCGCAGGCTGGACGGTGACCGGTTTGAAGCCCAACGGCGTGCCAGAAGATCAGGTCTTCTTCGTCGAGCAAAACCGCAGCGCCAGTGCTGAGGCCGCTTACGACCAAAAAGACTTCTTTCCGGTCGTGCGCATCGAGCGTGAACTCGAGCTCGGCCTCATCTGGCAGGTGCGCACGAAAGTGACACGCCTCTCACCCACCGGCAAGGCCATCTCTCTCAGTGTGCCCTTGCTTGCCGCCGAGCGTGTGATGAGCGCCGGCATGAACGCGGACAAAGGCCGCATCGAGGTGCGCTTCGGTGCCGCTGATGAAGAAGTAAGCTGGGAGAGCGAGCTCGCACCTGTGCCTGATCTCACTTTGAAGGC